>MHDW01000054.1 GCA_001803645.1 Nitrospirae bacterium GWC2_42_7
AAACGCTGAAAAAGGCGGATTCACCTTCTCTGAAAAAGAGGTCCGCAGGGCTTTCGAGGATATCTTCTCAAAAACAAAAGGGAGAATAATAATTTCTACCTTTGCATCAAATATCCACAGGATACAGCAGGCCATAGACGTTGCAGTAATGTTCAACAGGAAAGTAATACTCTCAGGTAGGAGCATAATATCAAACACCCAGATCGCACTTGATCTCGGTTATCTGAAAATACCAACAGAAACCTGGCTAAAGCTTGAAGATCTGAAGAATCTGCAGGACGAAGAAGTGGTTATCATAACCACAGGCAGTCAAGGTGAGCCTATGAGCGTTCTTTCGAGGATAGCTATAGATGAGCATAAAACAATAAAGATAAAAGAAGGCGACACCGTCATCCTTTCAGCAAAGGTTATACCCGGCAATGAAAACTCGATAGGCAGGATAATAAACCATCTCTTCAGGCGAGGCGCTGATGTTATATACGAAAAGGTCTCTGAGATCCATGTATCAGGCCATGCCTCCAAAGAAGAACTAAAGCTTATGCTAAATCTGGTTAAGCCTAAATATTTCATGCCGATCCACGGGGAACACAGACATAAAGTTTATCATACAAGACTTGCCGAGAAAACCGGCATCCCTAAAGAGAACATCTTTGTGCTCGATGACGGCGATGTGCTCGAAATATCCGAAGAAGCTGCCCGGAAGAACGGCAAAGTCACAGCAGGAAGGATATATGTTGACGGTAAAGGCGTAGGTGATGTTAAGGACATGGTACTGAGGGACAGGAGAAGGCTTGCTCATGATGGAATAGTCCTTATACTTATCGGCATAGAGAAACTCACAGGCAGTATCATCTCAGGCCCGGATATCATATCAAGGGGATTTGTATTTGAAGACGCCTCACAGGATATTATCAATGATGTAAAAGAACTGGTCTCTGTAACTCTGCATGAACTCGACAGCGAGATGTTAGCTGACAAGGCGCTTGTCCAGGCCAAGATACGCAGCGTGCTTAAAAAATACCTCCGCAACACAATGGAAAGAAAACCGATGATAATGCCGATAATATTCGAGGTATAACCTTCCCTTCTTCCTTTTTAGTCTTTTAATATAGTATCTTTACAAATGCAGAATTCAACGGCCCGGAAATATTTATTCATAATCCTTATCGCGATCATCACAGCAGTCTCTTTCCTCTATCTCATAAGGCCAATAGCAGACCCGGATTTTTTCTGGCATCTCAAATCCGGTCAATTGATAACTGAGCAGAAGGAGCTTCCCTCTCAAGATCCCTTTGCATACACTTCTACGGCCAAGCCGACTGAATGGAAACATCTCATACTGACAGGCTACTGGCTTTCACAGATAACATACAGTCTTTTTTATCAGATAAGCGGGTTGTTGGGAATAGTTTTTTTGAGATTCATAACAGTTGCAGCTCTTGTTTTTATCATGTTCAAAAGAAGATATGGTGACAATACATTATATGCAGGACTCATTCTTTTGTTCATAGTCTCGATCCTCGAGACATTCCCGATAGAAAGACCTCAGGTGTTTTCATTTCTCTTCTTTGCTCTGCTTTTATTATTTCTTGAAAAGCTCAGAAACGATCACTCAACTGCAAAACGGAATATTTATGTATGCACAGTTCCGCTGCTAATGCTCATTTGGGCAAATACTCATCCTGGTTATCTTGTCGGACAGGGCGCACTATTACTGTACGTTTTATTGGAAGGAATAAAATTTTTTCACCCTTTGTTAAGGCCGATTAAAAAAGAAGCCTACCAAAAACTGTTGCTCGCATGTTTTATGGGAATAGTTTTTTCCTTCATAAATCCAGCTACATTTCATGCCTTTGAATTGCTAAGATTGCCGACATACTTATCCATCTTGTCAAGCTCAAACATAGGATTTATAACAAATCAGGAATACATGTCTTCTGTCCAGATATTTGAAAAGTTTAATGATTACAGTATTATCCTTTACTGGTTTACCATGCTTCTCACTTTCGCGGCTTTGATCGTAAACTTTAAGAAAACTGATATCACTGATATTGCGCTCCTTGCAGGCACTGGATTCTTCTCATTTATGCAAGTAAGATATATCCCGTTTTTTCTTATCGCCTCTTTGCCTGTGATCAGCAGAAGCTTTTCAAAGCAGAATCTCGCAACTCTTGCGAAAGTTATATTAATTCCTTCAGCTGTCATTGCAGCTCTATTTTTTGCAGGAGATGAGACCGCTAATATTAAGAATTTCAGAACAGGAAGCTGGATCGACGAGAACCGCTATCCTGTTAAGTCAACTGATTTCATAATTTCAAGTAACATCAGGGGAAATATGTATAACCACTATAACTGGGGTGGTTATCTTATCTGGAGGCTTGCGCCTGAACGAAAGGTATTTATTGACGGAAGATTCCTTGATGATAAGATCTATATGCAGGCAATGACCTTAAATATTGCTTATTCAAAAGAAGGCGAAGCTGTTCCAAAATGGAAATCCATACTTGAAAGCTATAATGTCAATTACATAATAACACCAATATCAGAGCCGTCAGATCCCTTTATCCCACTTGTGAACGCCTTGTTGTATGATAATGATTGGTCTTTGGTATTTGCAGAATCAAATTCAATGGTATTTATTAAGAACATTCCAGAGAACTTTTCAATAATAAACAAATACGCCATACCAAAAAGATATTTATCCAGATAATAAGCCTTTCAAAATAATGTGGGTGAAATTTGTTGTTGTCTGTCATACCCGAAATTTTTCGAAAGATATTTACTGCTTCTCTTTTGGCCCATCGCCTCTCAAAGGGCCTCCGTCTCTCTTCCCTCCGCGTCTTTCTCTTGCTTCTGTAATGATCTTCCTGATATCACTGTCAAATTCCTGCTTGAAAATAACTAATTTAGCCTGCTGTTCGATTGTCAACACCTTCTTTACTTCAGCCCATTCCTCATCAGCAATCCTTTGCAATGTCTGATGGTTCTTTTCAAGATCATCAAGAATATTTTTTAACTTTCCTTCGCGATTTTCCTTCAAGGATATCCTCAGTTCCCTCATTCCTTTTCTGAGAGAAAACTCTGCTTCAGTCCTGATCTTGTCATATCTGTTCATTATAGGAAAAAGCATGGCAGATGTCTTTTCATCAAGATCCAGCGCCTTTGTGAGCTTCCACATCTTAAGCATCTCTATCCTTTTTCTTAGCTTTTCCCGGTTCTCTTTTGTTGGCTGAGCGTCCGCCTCTTCCTGAAATGCAGCAGCATTTATATTAAGTCCTGCCAGCATCAGGATGATCAATACGATTAAACAAACTTTCTTTTTCATTTTCATCCTCCATGCAATCCTTCATTTTTTAAAGCATCATTAAAACTTTCCAGCTCCTTTGCGTCCAAAGAAGCAAACTCACTGTGATATGAATTTCCGGAAATATCTTCATGAAGAGAATAATTTTCGTCTAATAATAAATTATTTACAAACAACGGTATATCCTCCTCATTTAAATCACTGTAATCCATATTTGAAGCTGACAAAGGGTCATTAAAAGTCTCTTCATTAATATTTTTATTTCTTGTCTGAGAAAGTATGAGAAGCATAAGAATCATCACAACTGAGGCAAACGGAAGAGGGCTGAAGAAAAGCTTCTTAAAAGAAAAACGTCCTGGTTTTTCTTCTCCTGCAGTAATTCTTATTTTCTTCGGAAGAGTATTCCAGAAAAGGTCTCCTGGATCAGGGACTTCCACCTTCCTGAGTTCTGATATTACAGCCAGCTCATCCCTGCACTCTTTGCATTCCCTCAGGTGAGACTCTACTTTATCCTTTATCTCTTTGCTTTCATTTCCTTTTAGATATATATTAATCAATTCTTGTATTTCATCATGAACTGAACTCATAATCTTTCTCCTTCAGAACCTCTTTCAATTTTTTCACTCCGCTATGGTAATGGGCTTTTACTGTGCCTTCCGAACATCCCATTGCCCTGGCAGTCTCTGCACAACTCAATGATTCATACACCCTCAGAATAACAGCAAGTTTTTGCCTTTCAGGAAGAGTGTCCAGGCTTTTCCTGACTTGTTCCCTTTTTTCATTTTCTAAAATAGAAGTAAGCGCACCAGACTGACTGCTGGCAACTGAATCTTCGAACTCAACCTCTTCCCGCTTATCACGTTTGATATGGTTAAGGCTTGTATTAACAGCTATCTGATACAACCACGTTTTGAAAGAAGCAGTTTTCCTGAAGTCCCTGATACCCTTCACAGCATTCAAAAAAGTCTTTTGAGTCAGATCCTTAGACTCTTCCATGTCCTTTGTCATCCTGTAAATAAATGCGTATATCTGCTTCTGGTATCTCATAACAAGCTCCTCGATAGCATCTGTTTCTCCTGCAATGTATCTCTCAACAAGCCCAATATCATCTTCCATCTGTATATTTAGACACAAACGAGGGGAAAAGGTTTAGTTATTTTTCAGGATTTAATAAATATTTCTTGAAGTTAACAACAATCCGCTCCAATAGGAAATGCGAAGCAATCCTTTAATATAACGGGATCCAATATGTTATAAGTGAAGATTATTTGATTGTATTTTCTTTAGAGGTATGAGAATATTATTGTCAGGAGGAGATCAGGAAAATGAGAACAGTTTGTCTTATTTTTTGTTTTTTATTTCTTTTCTCAACATACAGCTCAGCATATACCTCGAACTGTTTATTGAACCTTCATAAGCAAGCCCTGATGGATGCAGTAAATTCAATGCCTGAAGATTCTAGAAATATTCTCAGGCAATTTGAGAATAATATGAAAATGGAAGTAGATAAGGTCCATATTACAGCAGAAGCCAAAAGAAGAAGTTATGATTTTTTATATAAAGAAATCATTACTATAGTATCAGAAGATAATAAGAACCGACATGAGTATATGTCGCGTGCTTTGGTTGATATAACCATATATCTTTTTGATAAACATAATCCTTTTAGATCTTTTGACCTCTGCAATGACAAGAAAATAATGGAACAGGCTTTTGTTGTATTTGATGGATTTGACAATTATCCTGATTACTCTTTCGCAACAAATTTGAACTTTACCGAGAAAACAGAATATAGAATTGTCCGAGCTGAGGATAAATTGCTGGTTTTTTATAATGAATTCGTTAATGAAATATTGGATATGTGGATGTCTATCTGGATCGAAGCCGGAGGAGACCTGAAAGGGTCTCCCCTGAAGTCTTCATATATTCGAGGTAGGGAAAGTAATGTTCAGACACTAATGGCACGTCTTAATGAAAATGACTTTGAGACTTTTAATAACAAGATTCAGAATCTAAAAGCTCGGGTTCTCTATAAGTATGATACAAGGGGTTCATCGGGCTCATCGGGCTCATCTTGAGCTCGTCGCCGATAGGGTTTGTCAAACCCTACTAAATAAATCAGTAGACTATTACCATTTCTTTTCACAGCTCTCGGATAGTTTAAGCCAGAATTTGTTATAATTTTGGATGTTTGAGTCAATAATACTCGGGATTGTGCAGGGACTGACAGAATTTATTCCGGTCAGCAGTACTGCGCATTTAATACTATTCCCTTGGTTTTTCAATTGGGGAGAACAATTTAATACTCTCACCTTTGATGTAGCACTTCACGCAGGCACCCTCCTCGCCCTTATTTTATGTTTCTGGAAAGACTGGCTGAACCTGATCACAAAGAACCATAAGATGTTAGGCTTTATTATTCTGGCAACCCTGCCAGCCGGAATAGCAGGTTTTCTTCTTAATGATTTAGTTGAGGAAAGTCTCAGAAGTCCTTATATTATAAGCATATCTCTTGTGGTAATAGGCATTTTTATGTTAATATCTGAAAAGATGGTACATAACAGAAAAACAGATGAGATAAAATTATCCGATGTTATTTTAATCGGCATTTCACAGGCATTTGCCCTCATACCAGGAGTCTCCAGATCCGGCATAACCATATCAACCGGTATTTTTTTGGGTATTGAACGCAGTGACTCTGCGAAATTCTCTTTCCTTCTTTCGACCCCGATAATTGCCGGCGCTGTTCTTCTGCATACAAAAAAGATCATAACCGGTAATATCGCTTATGATCCACAGATCTTTTTGATCGGGTTTACAGCTTCAGCAATAACCGGGTTCATAGCCATCAAATTCCTTCTCAGCTTTTTCAAGAAACATCCAATGAACATATTCGCATATTATAGGTTTATTCTTGCAGCTGTTATAATTGTAGGGTTATGGCTGAAAGATTAAAGAGAATAAAGGAAGAAGTTATCGGGGTAGCATCAATTCTGGGCAGCATATACCTAAGCCTCAGCCTTTACAGTTTTTCGAAATGGGACCCTTCCCTCTTCACTTTCACAAAAGCGCCTGTCGGAAACTACGGAGGAATAGCTGGAGCGTTTGTCTCGGACCTCATGCTCACAACTCTCGGCTTCACGTCATTTGCCATTCCGGCTTTTTTGCTCTTCTACGGCATCAAAAGGATGCTCTCAAAGGAAAAACATAAGATATACTTGTTCGGAGCGGTTCTTTTTATAGTCTTCGGCTCCATCATGTCATCCCTTTTGTTTTCGACTTTCAAGAACACCATTGAAAATAATCCGGGTGGAATGATCGGATATTATTTTACAGGCTTTCTTATAAAATACCTCTCTTCACTCGGCTCTTATTTATTCGCTTTGACCGGATTCCTGACATCAATAATCCTTCTTAGTCCCATATCGATCACATCTTTTATCTTAAACAGAAAAAAGTCTGTTCAGACCGAGATCAAAAAGCCGGAGAAATTTGTTATCGAAGACGAGATCCTTATTCAGGAACCTCTGCCTCTTCCTATTCTGATAGAGCCTGAAGATGAACCTGATCCACCTGTAAGGATCACACCAAAAAGAACATTATCAAAAACAGGGTACGAACTGCCCTCTATCGATATGCTTATCTCTTATGACTCTTCTTCTATCAGGACTTCAAAGGAAGAGCTTCTGACAAATTCTTCTCTTCTGGAGAGCAAGCTTGCAGACTTTGATGTTGAAGGCAAGATCATACAGGTGCATCCCGGCCCTATTGTAACAATGTATGAGTTCGAACCTGCCCCGGGCGTAAAAATAAACAGGGTTGTATCTTTGTCCGATGATCTGGCGCTTTCTTTAAAGGCACAAAGCATAAGAGTTTCGCCTCTGCAGGGGACAGCATCTATCGGCATTGAGGTGCCGAACAAACATAGAGAAGTTGTTTCTTTGAGGGAGATAGTCTCATCAGAGAACTACAATAAAAG
>MHDW01000055.1:0-7277 GCA_001803645.1 Nitrospirae bacterium GWC2_42_7
TCATATCGCTTTTTATCGCAGCTACAACCGAAGGATCATTGATCGGAACCCCGTCTAGTTCTGCCTTAATAACGCCTGTATCAAGAGAATAACTGTTGTCACCCTTAATATAGTCAAAAATAAAATCAATGCCGGGATTTCCGGCAATAAGGACTATAAGTGTATCAGCAATATTGCCTATAGGTTTCCGGTCTATATGGCTATATCTGAAATGAGCGCTGACAACTGTGCCGGAATTTTCAACAGACTTTATTGTCATGTTCCCGTCAGCCTCTCTTGCGGATTGGGCAAGCAGAGGAAGTCCCAATCCAACCTTTCTGGTCGTACGTGAGGTATGGAAGGGATCAAGCACTTTTTCAACCAGTGTCTTTGGTATCCCTTTCCCATTATCTTCAATTACCACAGAGAGAATATCGTTTTGAATATCTTCCGTGATCCTGATCTTAACAACCGTGGCACCGGCAGCAACAGAATTTTCGGCTACATCCAGCAGATGAAGTGAAATGTCTTGCATATCTCGTTTACTCTAATTTCCTGAGGCCTTCAGCCTCATTAACTTCTGAAGTATGCTTTTCCTGACTTCAGCCAGGCCTTTTTTCCTCAAACTATCAAGTATCTTTTCTGAAGCAAGGCCTTTTAAGAACTTCTCTCTCGCATTCTTTTCCTTTATACTGGCCATAGCCTCTGCACGGACCTTCTTGATGAACCGAAGATAGCTTGAAAATTCATTGCCATACTGTTTTTCGAGTTCTTTTCTTATTGCTTTCGAAAATGCAGGGCTTGTTCCTCCTGTTGATATTGCAATGGTCAGATCCCCTTTTTTAACAATAGAGGGCGTTATGCAATTGCAGAGTAAAGGCACATCAACCACATTTACAAGCGCCGGGGCTTCAGCAGAGATCTTCCTGTTTATGTCCGGAGAATTCGTAGCAGCAACAACCAAAAAAGCCCCTTTTAGATCCCCTTTTTTATAGGCACGTTGTATATGACCGATCCTTTTTGCTGTTTTTTCCCGAAGTAATCTTCTTGTAATGTCAAGGCTGATAACAGTTACATCCGCGCCTGTTTTGATAAGTGAAAGAACTTTTCGCTCAGCTACCTTCCCGCCGCCGACAACAACAGTTTTCTTTGCTTTTAAGTTAAGAAAAACAGGGTAGTAATTCAGCTTTGAGGAGGGATGCACAATCTATTTTTTGACAGGTTGAGGTTTGTCCCCTTCTTCAATATTAAAAAGAACCTGAACAGTTCTGTTCTGGTCATCAGGGACAATGTCTTGTTTGATAGAAGGAAGGTTATATCCGTTCTTTGAGTAAACTTTCGATATTGAGGAAATGTTTTTCTCAATTTTGGTCTTGTTGAAAATAGCACCTGGCACCACAGAGACTTTTTTCATCAGGATTTCGCTATTGAGCGCTTTATTTCCATTGAAATCTATTGAAGAAACCTTATATTGGTCTCCTTCCGTGATCCTGATAACTATTGTCATTGTATTTTTATTCTCGTTGACAATGATCTCAGGCCCATCTATTACAACCCTTATGAATCCATGGTCAAAATAAAGGTCCTTAATTTTCGAAATATCTTTCTCCATCTGATCTTTTTTATAATATCCGGAGGAAGTTATGAAGGAAAAGAAGCCCCTTTTACTTGTTCCCATGGCCTTTTTTATTTTCCGTTTGGATATGTTCTTGTTCCCAATGATCATTAGATTCTTAATCTTGATCCTTGAACCTTCAGCCACAAAAGAAGATTTTCTTTCGGCAGGCTCTGCCTCCAGAGTCTCTTTCTTTGCAGTCTTGACCTGCATAGGCTCTTCTTTGGTTGGTTTCACCTGCTCAGATTTCTTCTTTATGGTTATTACCGGAAAAGGGCCTTTTTTTACAGTAGGAACAAGGGCCTGTTCTTTTTTTGCCTTGTTTGAAAGAGCAAGTTCTTTTTTTGCATCCGCAGCAAAGGGTACATTGGGATATTTTTCTATAAGACGTTCAAATAATTCTTCAGCTTTTTCTTCCTTGCCGTCTTTTTTATATGCGATGCCAAGGCTGAGCAACACCTTAGCTTCATTGTTGTAATCAGGAAATTTCTGAAGAAGGGTCTCAAATCTCATAATAGCCGCATTGTATGACCCATTTTTCAAGTAAAAATCCCCTACGATAAACTCATACTCCGCCATTATGCTTCTGCACTTTTCTATCCTTATTTCTATAAGGTCCTTGTAAGGATTTCTGGGGTAATTTTGTTTTAATCTCTCGAATTCTGCAAGTGCCCTTGCAGCTCCGCTATATCCTCTCTCCGGACTTTCGATCTCATTAAAATAGATCATGGCTGTCTGATACTGGGCATACACCGCATTCCGGTGATCAGGATAACTTTCTAGAAATCTTCTGAATTCTGCAGCCGCAAGCTCGGTCTCGCCTTCATTTACATAAGAATCAGCTATTCTCAACTGTGCAAGTGGGGCGAATTTTCTGGAAAAGTCCCTGTTCTTAATTTCAAAGAGAAGCGTTCTTGCCTCTTCATATTTTTTATCGTCTATCATCTTGTTAGCCTTTTCAAAGGACTTTTCCGCATCAAACCGTTCTGTGGTTTTGACCGGCGTCGGGCCTCCGCATGAAGATAGTCCAAAAATAAACATGGCAAGAAGAATATACTTAAGAATTTTCATCATGATATTTAAACTGCAAACCCCTATTTAAGTCAAGCAATAGCATACAGGATTATCGTCTTTGTCTGCCCTGTTAGAAAGCCTTCGCCATTCTAATATATATACCTGGCAAGCGCATAATAAGCGAGACAGGTCTTTGATTTTTAATTGTAGGGGCGAACGGTGTTCGCCCTCTCTGTCTGTTAAACAAAAGAAATGAAAAAAGGGGCAGGCTAATACACAACTCCTTTAGGTGCAAAGGCTATATGGTCGAGCTTTTCACTTCCATCAATAAAATACAGATTTAACCCTCCGTCAGAAAATGCATATCTCCAGACCTCCATTTTTGCTCCCATCGGGATCTTATCCCAAAATTCTTCTTCAGGCCCCCAAATATATTTATTGCTCTTACCCGAATCTATTATCTTGTCAGGAGGGCCGAGCATTTCGCGGACTGTCTGTTTTGATTGCCCAATCTTTATCTTTGTTCTTATCTGCTCATAGGTTTTTGAGTCATCTGCAAAACAGAGAGTCCCGGAACATATTAAGACCGGAATGCAGATCAATATCGCAAAACAAACACTTATAATTTTAATCTGCTTATTCAAAATATTACGTGATATATCATCAATTTCCTCTACGCTTTTCTTTAGGGTCCGGCAGGTTTTTCAAGAAATCAACGAGTGACTTTACAACCTCAGGGTCAAACTGCTTTCCGGCCTCGCTCTCAAGTTCAGCTACAGCCTCAAGCTTGGTTTTCCGTTTTTTATAAGGCCTGCTGGAAGTCATAGCGTGGTAAGCCTCTACAACACCTAATATCTTTGCTGCAAGCGGTATCTCCTCAGCCTGAAGCCCGTGCGGATAACCCTTTCCATCATAGCGCTCATGATGATACAGGATAGCAGGAAGAACGTAATCAGATCCTGGGTGATGTTTAAGCAGCATCTCTGTAAGGCCAGGATGCCCCTTTATGATCTTCTTTTCCTCTTCTGTAAGCGCGCCGGGCTTATTAAGAATATTGTCAGGTATGGCCAGATTTCCGATATCATGCAAAAGACTCGCTATTCTTAAACCTTCAACCTGGGCCTCATCCAGCTTTAGTTCCTTGCCTATCTTTACAGAGAGAGCTGCGACTTCAAAAGAATGTCCTTTCATATAATTGGACTTCGAATCTATTGCCTTGGCAAGCTCCTTTATACTTGTCAGAGATGTATCGCGCAGAATACTTTTGAGTTCTTCAGGTATATCATCTTCAGTCTTGCCTTTGATATCATAATATCTGCAAGACATGTTCCTTCCATTCTCCTTTGCAAAATAAAGCCCCTGATCTGCTTTTTTCAGCAACATTTCACTTCCGTCAGCATCATCAGGATAGGTCGCATAACCAATACTGACTGTTACGGTGGTATGTTGTTCGTTCTGAAGCAGAAAATCATGTGTACTTACATTGTTTCTAAGTCTCTCAGCAACAACAAGTGCCTGTGGACCAGTTGTCTCAGGAAGTATTATTGCAAATTCTTCGCCCCCGTATCTTGCAGCAAAATCCGTATTTCGTATGTTCTTCTGTATCAGCTCGGCAATTGTCTTTAATACCCTGTCTCCTGACTGATGCCCATATGTGTCATTAAAAGATTTAAAGTGGTCGATATCTACCATCAACAGAGAAATATCTCTGGCATATCTGACAGCCCTTTCCATTTCCTCATCGAGCCTTTTCATAAATACCCTGTGATTATTCAGGGATGTCAAGCCGTCTGTTGTTGCATAACGTATGATCTCTTTCTGCATTGTGATCGCCTGAAATGCCTGAAATGTAAAACCAAAAAGCACATCCTCATCTTCTTCTGTAAAACCGTCTTCCTTATTGGCAAGCACAATTAATCCCACCACTTTTTTATCAGCTGATGACATGGGTATTGCGAGCATATTCTTAACGCTAAAGTGAGATCCGGGTATTTCTCCTGATAAAGTGTTTGTTCTGTAAGGCATGAATGTCCTGATCGCATTGCTGAAAATGCCGTTAAGCATTGTCTTTGCACAATCCATGGATGTCTCTTCCACGAATGTGTTCAGGAATATTTTTAGTTCCGGTTCTGATCCAGCCTCCGGTCTTTCAAGAATAAAAATGCCACTGTGCTCTGCCTTCAGGAGGTCTCTTGTCCTGTTTATAAAAGTACGGAGTATCTCTTCAACGTTCATTCCTGAGGCGATAAATCCCATCAGTTCGTTAAGGATCGCCTGCTCTCTGACTACTTCCTGTTCTTTTGCAATCGAATCAGTAAGTTTTTTTAGCTTATCCTCCATCGCTTCAGCCATTTTATTGACGCTTTTTGAAAGACTGTCGAGTTCATCTTCGGAACTTATGTTGATTCTTTTCCCTGTCTCGCCCCCGGCTATTGCTTCGCTTACTCCTTTTATTGTCTTTATCGGCCTGATAATGATCTTCGAGAGGATGATCTGTGATACAACCAGAGCAAGAAACATTATCACGCCTATCGCAATAATGATCAGCAAAGGACGGTCAAAAGATATGGATTTGGTAAAAATTGAGAAAACAATAAGTGCAGCTATTGATAGTAAGGTGATTATTATAGTGTAGACATCGAATTTTCTGGCTAACTTCATCTTTAGATATACCTGTTAAAAAATGAGTCCCTTTCCAAGTCCAGGATTTTGAGTTGACTCTTAATTATAGCATCGTTGTCTAGACTTTTCGGAAACTATTTATTCTACCGTAAATTTCAGCATTCCTTGCCAAAGCATTCATGGGGGTGGTATCTTTTACGTGTGAATCTTCTATCTTTCCAGAAACCTGGCAGATACATAAACAGAGAGGCAAACTCGATCTATAAAAAAGCCCCTGTTACTGTTGCCCTTGCGTTCCCTGACATATACGAGGTCGGCATGTCTCACCTTGGGCTGAGAATTCTATATGGGCTAATAAACAACATATCCTTTGCTTCTGCAGAAAGGGTTTTTTCCCCATGGCTTGACCTTGATGATGCTATGAAAAAACAGGGGGTGCTTCTTTCTTCTCTTGAATCAAAACGTCCGTTTAAGGATTTTGACATTATAGGGTTCAGCCTGCAGTATGAGCTTTCGTATCCCACTGTATTGAACATGCTCCATCTTGGTGGAATTCCCCTGCGGTCTGAAGAGCGTTTAAATAAAAAAGGCTGGCCTCTTGTCATCGCCGGAGGTCCATGCACAATAAATCCCATGCCGATGTCTGCCTTTATTGATGCCTTTCTTATAGGGGATGGTGAAGATGCGATAACAGATATCCTGAATGTATACCATGAATGGAAAAAAGACAATACAGAAGATAAACTGCGCCTCTTGTCTGCCCTGTCAGATATTGAAGGAGTTTTTGTGCCCTCTGTCAACAAAGACAAAAAAGTGAACCGGAGGATCGTCCATTCTCTTGAAGATGCCTTCTTCCCGGACAGCCCTGTTGTGCCTTTTACAACCATAATCCATGACAGGATCAACATCGAAATAGCAAGAGGCTGTTCAATGGGCTGCAGGTTCTGTCAGGCAGGAATGGCCTACAGGCCTGTGCGTGAACGGTCTCCTGAAAGAATTCTCAGTCTTGCTGAACGTTCATTGAAGAACACGGGCTACGACAGCCTCTCCTTCACCTCTCTGAGTGCAGGGGATTATTCCTGTCTCCACCAGCTCCTGAGGGAATTTAACAAAAGATTTTATGAAAAAAGAATATCGGTCTCTCTGCCTTCACTCAGGGTCGCATCAGTGAACAGCGATCTTCTTAAAGAGATCAAGGCTGTCAGAAAATCCGGATTTACTATTGCTCCGGAGGCAGGAACAGACAGGCTCAGATCCGTAATAAACAAGGATTTTACATCCGAGATATACACTGCAACACTCGAAAGTCTTTTTAAGTCCGGCTGGAATAATCTCAAGATGTATTTTATGTCCGGTCTTCCTACTGAGACAGATGAAGACATCACTGCAATCCCTGAGATGGTATTTGAAGCTATAAAAATTTCTAAAAAACTCACAGGAAGGCGTGTAAATATAAGCGTGGGCATCTCCTCCTTTGTACCGAAACCGCATACACCTTTTCAGTGGTTCGGCCAGAATGACATGAACATCCTTAAAGAAAAAAACCATTATCTCAAGAAGGCTTTTCTACGCAAGGGTGTTAAATATAAAGGCCATAATGAAGAAATGTCCATGCTTGAGGCAGCTCTTGCAAGAGGAGATGAAAGCCTTTCAGGTCTGATCGAAGAAGCCTGGTCCTGCGGCTGCAGACTTGATGCCTGGACCGAGTCCTTTGATTTCGAAAAATGGAAAAAAGCAATAGATACCTCTGGTATTGATGCAGCAGATTTTGCAACAAGAGAATTCGATAAAGATGCAGCCCTGCCATGGGAAAACATCAATACAGGCATAACCAAGGAATATCTGCTTAGTGAATATACAAATGCGCTTTCAGGAAAATTTACTTCTGACTGCAGGGAAAAATGCCATAACTGCGGATTGAAATGTAAAACAGAAGACAAAAAAGAAAGTACAGAGTACACAGTACAGAGTACGGAAGTTACTAAGGAGTTCATAAGTAAATCCCCCTCACCCCCGCCCCTGCCTACCGGACAGGCAGGCTCTCCCT
>MHDW01000055.1:7290-7721 GCA_001803645.1 Nitrospirae bacterium GWC2_42_7
AGGGGAGGGGATGAAGGGGAGGGTGATGTAAGTTCTAATGACCGTATTAGTCGTAGTCCAGAGTCGAAAGTCAGAGAACAAAGATCAGAATACAGAACCAAGGCCCAGAATGCTTTTGTCAAAGTCAGGCTTGAGTATTCAAAAACAGGGACTGCCGGTTATCTTTCGCACCTTGAACTGACCACAGCACTAATACGAGCCATGAGAAGGGCAAGCTTTCCTTTCAGATACTCCTCCGGCTTTCATCCGTCACCAGCGATGTCCTTTGGGCCTGCGCTTAAGGTAGGGGTCGAAGGCCTGAAAGAATATCTCGATATGGAACTAATAGCCCCTGTTGATCTTCAGGCAATGCTTTCGAATCTGAACCTCACATTGCCTGAAGGTATTCGAGCAGGCAGGATCGGGTTTCAGCCCGGCGGAGAAAAATCCTT
>MHDW01000055.1:7792-8414 GCA_001803645.1 Nitrospirae bacterium GWC2_42_7
AAAGGAATTAATTGTTACCACCAAGAAAGAGACTATTATTAATATAAAAGAGATGGTCATGGAGCTTCTCAGAATAGACGAAAATACATTTGATATTATTGTCTGCGACAAAGGTGAGATAAAGGCAAGACTTGATGATATTCTCCCTGCGATCTTTAACAAGCCTCTCGATGAAATGAAAATAACCAGAACAGCAATGTCCGGATGGAAGGGAAGCTGGACAGAACCTATGGAGACAATAAAAAATGAGCAGTGAGATCCTGATCAATATAACGCGGGGAGAGACAAGGGTCGGCCTTCTTGATGGCGGGCAGGTTGTTGAGTTCTATATTGAAAGAAAACGCGATGCAGGCCTTGTCGGTAATATCTACAAAGGCAAGGTCGTAAAGATCCTGCCGGGAATGCAGTCTGCTTTCGTTGATATCGGCCTCGAAAAAGCCGCCTTCCTGTATGTGGCTGACATTCAGGCTGATACAGATGAATATGCCCCATTATTCGATTACGAAGACAAGGATTCCATAGAATTTATCCATCGCAGGAACCGCTCCGGATTGACCATAGAAGATATTATTCAGGAAGGACAGGAGATCCTTGTGCAGGCATCAAAAGACCCTATAGGGAG
>MHDW01000055.1:8424-13122 GCA_001803645.1 Nitrospirae bacterium GWC2_42_7
AGATACCTGGTACTTATGCCTAATGTTGAACATATAGGGATATCCAGAAAAATAGCTGATGAAGATGAAAGGAACAGGCTTAAGGCGATCGTGGAAAACATAAAACCTGAAGGTTACGGTCTCATCATCAGGACTGTTAGCGAGAATGCTCAGGAAGAAGACCTGAAAAAAGACCTTGAATTTTTGCTTCTTACCTGGAAGAACATTCAGGAAAAGAAAGACAAGGTGCAGGTGCGAAGTGTCCTTTACAGCGATTTCGATCTTGTCTTCAGGAGTGTCCGGGACCTGATGAGCCAGAATGTTACAAGGCTCATAATAGATTCTGCTGAAGAATACGAAAGAATAATAGAGTTTGTGAAAGCCTACTTTCCTAAACTCCTCGGCAAGATAGAGCTTTATGATGAAGCAGAACCTATATTCGATGCCTTTGGGATCGAATTGGACATCTCGCGTGCGCTTGGCACAAGGGTCTGGCTGAAATCAGGCGGTTATATAGTTATTGACCAGACAGAAGCAATGTCGATCGTTGACGTTAATACCGGCAAGTTCGTAGGCAAGGAAGGGCTTGAAGACACGATTCTCAAGACAAACCTCGAGGCTGTCAAGGAGATCGCTTACCAGATAAGGCTGAGAAATCTCGGCGGTATAATTATCATAGATTTCATCGACATGGAAATGCTTGAGAACAGGGAGAAAGTCTTTAACGCCTTCACTGAAGCAATGAAAAAAGACAGGGCCAAAAATACCATCTTCCATATATCAGAGCTCGGCCTTATCCAGATGACGAGGAAGCGGGTCAGGGAAAGCCTCGGCAGAACTCTCTGCACCATCTGTCCTTACTGTGAGGGCAAAGGGTTCCTGAGATCTCCTGAAACCCTTTGCTTTGAAATACTCAGGGCTATCAAGAAACTCGCAAGACACGGAATAAACAGAATAACAATAACAGCTCACCCTCTTGTTGCCGAGCTATTATCGGACGAGGAAATGCTCTGGATCGAAGATATCGAAAACAGGCATGGTGTCAAGGTAATAATCAGCGCAGACAACAAAATGCATCAGGAAAATTATACGGTTACTACACTATGAATTGTGAAGCAGTTGTCTCTTCAGGCCGGAAATATTCAGGACTGCTCTCCTTACTGCAGAACTCCAACAGCGCTATTCTTGCTTTTTCAGGCGGGGTTGACAGTTCTTTTCTTCTGAAGGCCATGAAAGATTCCGGGATAAAATTTCTGGCTGTTACAGCATCATCAGGAACAATACCTCAAAAAAATATCCTGAGTGCAGTATCGCTTGCCGGAGAGCTTGAGGTTCAACACCGTGTGATCGAAACAGGGGAATTAATGATAGAGGCATATACAAACAATCCTTCTGACAGGTGTTTTTATTGCAAGGATGAACTCTTCGGAAAACTAAAAAAAATAGCATCTGAAAATAACTTCAAGGAAATATTTGACGGAAGCAATGCCGATGACCTTAAGGACCACAGGCCGGGCAGAAAAGCTGCGGCTCTGCATGGAGTAAGAAGCCCGTTGTCAGAATGCGGCTTTACAAAAGATGAGATCAGAAAGGCATCAAAAGAACTCGGTCTTGACACATGGGATAAACCCTCATCACCATGTCTTGCCTCAAGATTCCCTTACGGACAGAAGATAACCGAACCGGCATTAAGGCAGATAGAAAAGGCTGAGGATATCATCCGGGATATTGGCATAAAAGAGGTCAGGGTAAGGTATCACGCAGACACAGCAAGGATAGAGGTGGCTGAAGAGGGTATGCAGATACTGATGAAGCAGGAAAACAGGCTTATGATCATAGAGTCATTGAAAGCCCTGGGGTTTAAGTTTGTTTCCCTTGATATGGAAGGCTATAAAAGCGGAAGCCTGAACAGGGTTTTGTAAGAGTCAACAAAAGTCACATGTCCCTTGAAGAATTAAAATTCAAAGAAGATCTTTTAAAATGTGTCAGGTGCGGGGGCTGCAAAGCACTCTGCCCTACATACGATAAGGATGTTTCTGAAGGTATGGGCGCAAGGGGAAGACTTGTTCTTGTCAACAGCCTTCTGAAGGGAGATATAAAGCCGTCCCCTCTGCTTAATAACAGGATCTTCAGCTGTATCCTCTGCAATGCCTGCTCAGGACTATGCCCTTTAAAGGTAGATATTGTTGGCGCAATATATCATGGAAGGGCTTTGCTTAATAAGACTGACAGGAGGAGAAAATATCTCCGTTACGCTGCAAAATTATCAGTAAAATGGCCTGAGTTAAGTTTCCGGATCCTTCGCATGCTCCGGAATAATCTACTGCCCGCACTTTCTTCACGGGGAGTTATTCCTTTTACCCCTGAACTGCCCTCTGCTTCTTTCAAAAGTCCGGAACAGGTTCATAAAGTGAGCAAACACAGGGGCAGGGTCGCTATATTTACAGGATGCAGTGTTAATTTTATTTTTCCTTCCCTTGCTGAATCATTGATAAATGTACTTAAAAAACTCAGATATGAAGTTGTTATTCCAAAGGGCATGGTCTGCTGCGGAGCACCTCTTCGGTCGCTCGGACTCGAAAAAGAGGCGGCTGAACTTGCAAAGAAAAATCTCGGGGTTTTCAACAAATTGAAGGTCGAGGCTATCCTGAGCCTCTGTCCTACCTGCACCATGTCTTTAAAAACAGAATATCCAAAAATAGCAGGAGAAGGTCTCGATAAAGCCATGGATATATCGGTTTTTTTCAAAGATAAGATCGAGACAACAGCGCCGATCTTCAAGACCGCTGTTTACCACGACCCATGCCATCTGTATCATGGGCTTGGAGTAAGTAAAGAGCCGAGAGAGATCATAAGAAAAGCAGGGATCGGGCTTATAAATGAGATCAGTCCTGAGTGCTGCGGATTTGGAGGCACCTTCTGTTTTTCGAACAGCAAGATATCAGAGGGCCTTCTGACCGACCGCGCAAAACAGATCAAGGCCTCAGGAGCTGACACTCTTATCACTTCCTGTCCGGGATGCATGCTCCAGTTAGGCCGGATGATATCTGACAGGCCTGTCCTTCATCTGGTTGAATTGCTTGAAGAGGCATATTGCTTCAGGACTGCAAACAGAAAAGAGAGCGGCAAAAAACAGGAATTAAATCTATTTGATTGATCCCGGCTTTAGCCAAGATAATTCAACCTTACTTTCATATGTTTTTTATAAAACATTTACGGATTTCTCTGAATCGTTGAGTTCTCTGATGCGAAATAAAAATTACTTGAATGTATAAGATCTAACCTTTCAGACAATGACACAGGAGCGGAATCCGGAGATTATAAGATCTATATAGACTATAGGATTTCAAGAAATTTTTTTTCGTATCAGAGAAATACACAAAACCGCTTAAATGCTGCGTCTTTTTTGTTTGTATCAGAGAAATTCGCAAATGAATCAAGCATGTCGGTATTATGCAAGCAGACAGGAATCAACCGGCTGACGGGATTTTTTTGCAGCTTTTTTCTTCATCCCGGTAATTAAGACCGTATCATCAATTATCTTATGACTGATATTAACGAACCCGGCCTTTTTCATGAATGAAGTGATCTCAGCCAGAGTATAAGTCCTTCCGCCCTTTGTATTGATAAGCATATTTATGGCAAAGATGGCTCCAAAAGGAGGAGAGGTCTTTGTCTCATCAAGATAGAATTCCTGCAGAACGAACTTTCCATCAGCGTTCAGCGTATCATATATTTTCCTGACCAAAGAGAGTGAACCTTCACTGCTAAAGGAATGGAGCACCTGAGATAAGAAAACCATGTCATAAGTATTGTTAGTGTTCTGAGTCATAAAATCCCCTGCAACCAGTTTGATCATCTTTCCCAAACCCGCCTTTTTTATGAGTCTGGATGATATCTCGAGTGTTTCAGAAAAATCCATCAGCGTTACATTTATTTTTTTCTTTGCAAAGGCCATTGAATATGTGCCGGGGCCGCCGCCTATATCAAGGATGCTTTTTATACCCTTAAGGTCAATACTGCCTATTATCCTCTTGACCTTAAGAGATGCAAGATTATGCATTCCGAGTATGAAAGACTCATGGTCATGTGCCTTCTTGTTAGGAAGACCGGTCTTTATGACCTCATCAAGCCCTGACCAGTTTTCCCAAAGAGTGCTGTAGTGGCGGAGTATATCTCCCTGATATTCAGGCTGTCCTTTTACAAGGTGCCTTGATGCAACAGGAGAATTTTTGTAGAAAGATCCTTTTTTCTCTATCAGCCCGATAGCAGTCAAACTGTTAAGCAGCAGTTCAGTTGCCCTGTTGTCGGTCTTTATTGCTTTTGATAGGACTGCGGCTGTCATGCCCCTGCCCTTAAAATGGTCAAATATTCTTAAATTGTTAGCTGTGAGGATTATCCTCGATGCTGTAAAAGACGAGACCTGTCTCAGCCAGAACAGATCCTTTGTACCCTTCTTTGATCTCATGAGATCAAATCTTTGTTTATAGTAATTATCAGGTCTTTTTTCATGCCTTCTATGTAAGCCTTGACCGCCTTTTCTCTTGCATCATTCGCGATCGCGTCCCTGATAGTCTTAAGTGTCTCTTCATTGCCTGCCAAAGAGGATAGCTCGATTTCCGGTATTCCTGCTGAGAGTTCTATAAGCCTGACTATCTTCTGGACCATAAGCTCCTTTCTCCTGACTGCTTCATATGCATCAGGAGTGAGGCGCATGAT
>MHDW01000056.1:0-3816 GCA_001803645.1 Nitrospirae bacterium GWC2_42_7
CAAGCCTGTCCCTGACGTTCTTGGGAATTGTCACCTGTCCTTTAGATGTCATTTTTGCCGTCAGCATAATGCCTCCTGTAAGAATTATATTCCTTACTTTCATTGTAAGGAATTATATCTGCGCTGTCAATGCTTCAATTCTTGCCCCGCACCTCTCTGACTTTCCTGAAAGCTCAAAGAGAGAAAGACAGGACTGTCATTCCCGCTTGTCATCCTTCGCAGGAAAGATGCCGAACAAATCGGTATGACAGAACAAAGAAAGCACAATGAGTAACATTCTGCCCGTTATTCACTATTCACTTTCCTATAAATGTTTTCTAACAATCTCCAACAGCTCCCTCGTATTCAGGGGTTTTGATATATAACCGTCAAACCCTTCTTCAAGAAACCTGTCTTTGTCTCCCATCATTGCATATGACGTCAGGGCAATCACCGGGATCTTTGCTGTGATCTCATTAGCTCTGAGCTGCTTTAATGCCTCACTCCCGTCCATAACCGGCATCTGTATGTCCATTAGGATCATATCAGGGACAGTTTTCCCTGCAAGCCTGACTCCCTGTTCACCGTCTTCAGCCTCGATTATTTCATATTCTTTTTGAAGTATAAGCCTGACAAGTTTCCGGTTTTTGTCATTATCGTCAACAACCAGCACACGTTTGCTATCCATGCTTTTTCTCCAGTTTTACAGGAATAGTGAAAACAAATTTACTGCCTTTCCCGACTTCACTCTCAACCCATATCTTTCCGCCATGAAGTTCCACAAATTTTTTACAAAGGTTTAAACCCAATCCTGTGCCTGCGTATTTCTTTGTGTAAGACGTCTCAAGCTGCTGAAAGGGCTGGAACAGCATTTTCTGGTCTTCAGCGGAAATGCCGATGCCGGTGTCTTCGACGGAAATCTCAATGAAATCACTGTCAGGGATTGGTCTCGCAGAGACGCGCACAGAGCCCCCTTCCGGTGTAAATTTAAAAGCATTGCTCAACAGATTGAATATCACCTGCTTTATCTTCCTTTCGTCTGCCTCGATATCACCTATTCCTTCCTCAATCTCAGCCTTAAGCTTTATGCCATGCTTCATCGCTTTTTCCCTGAACATCAAGAGACTGCCATTTATGATATCTTTCAGGTTGATTTCTCCCGGTTCAAGCTCCATCTTTCCTGCCTCAACCTTTGAGAGATCAAGTATGTCATTTATAAGTGAAAGAAGATGCTGCCCGCTTTCAGCTATATCTTTCAAATATCCCTTCTGATCATCTGCAAGAGGTCCTGCCAGACCGTCGTACATCAACTCGGAAAAACCGATTATTGAGTTCAGAGGCGTTCGCAATTCATGTGACATGTTCGCAAGAAAGTCTGACTTCGCCCTGTTGGCAGCATTGGCAGCTTCCTTTGCCTGATCTGCTTCTGTTCTTCTAAGTTCAAGTTCCCTGTTCGCAACCTGAAGCTCAAGATTAATATCCTCAAGCTCCTTCGTCCTTTCTTTTACCTTTTCCATCAGCTCTTCATTGAATTTCTGTAATGCATCCTCAAGCTGTTTACGCTCAATAATTCCTGCAAGAGTGTCTGTCACTGCCTGAAGAAATTCGATTTCCTGCAATTTCTTTTTATGGCCTTCCTGCAAATAAAGCACGAGCACCCCCAACACCTTGCCCATAGACAGGATCGGGACATTATAATGTCCGTGAGGAATTATCCCGTCATAACGGTTTTCATGACGTTCATCCAGACAATCAGCAAATTGTATCTGCCTGCTTGCCGCTGCCCGGCCGCAGAGACATCTTCCAAAGGGAACTCCGGCACAGATCTCCTGTATCGGGACACTGAATCCCCGGTTTGCGGTGAGTATCAACACATCAGGTTCATCTTCAACAACAAAGATACCGCCTTTGGGCATAAGGGGGAGAAAAGGTACAGAGAGGATAATATCAAGGGCTTTTACTAAGAGTTCCTTCAGAGGAATCCCCTCCAACGAAACATTAAGCAGTGAATTCAATATATTCTGAATCTGGTAATTCCTCTTAATTGTTTCCTCTGCCCGCTTATGTTCTGTTATGTCCCGTGAAATACCTATTAATGCAACAATGTTGCCGCTATCATCCTTAACAGGCGAGGTTGTCAGAAATACAGGATATTCAGTACCGTCCTTTCGGATATTAATAACCTCACCTTCCCATCCGCCTTCAAGTGTTTTTTCATATATTTCTTTGCCGAGACCTTGTGGGTTTTTTGCCGATTGCATGATTGAAACATTCATGCCGATTATCTCATCCTGCATATATCCAAGATGTTCCATGACCTGTGGGTTGGCATGAATTATCCTGCCTTCCATATCAGTGATGACTATAAGGTCAATATTGCTGTCCAATGACTGTGCGAGCATTGCGACCTGTCTGTGGTTAAGGGCGTTTTGGACGGCAACAGAGATAATATCAGCTATGGAGTTATATAATTCAATCTCCCGGTCAGAAAGTTTTGTCTTTGCAGGAAAGTAGAGATTGAGAACCCCGAGCATCTTATCCCTTGATTTCAGCGGGAGAAGCAATTGTGCATGTTCTTTAATGTCAGAGTATGTCCTTGTATGTCTTTTGTCTTTAACATTGCCTCCGGATATCAGAAGCTCGCCTTTCTCAGCACAGAGTCCGCAGAGACATTCTCCATAAGGCACAGCAGCACATAAGCCTGTATGCTCGTCGCTGAAATTCCGTGAGACTTCAAGTTTAAGGGTCTTTGAGTTTTCATCACATAAAAATATTGCGCCCTTTTTTTCCAGTTTCAGAGGCTCAAGTTCCATGATTGCATCCATGATTCCATTGAGCATGATTTCGAGCGTGAGTGACTTGCTTGCCGCTGCCGAGATTTGATTTAATGCGCCCATCTCCCTTAGATGCTCTGTCTTTTCCATAAAAAGCAGATCCAGAGATTGAGACATGCTATTGAATGTCCTGCTGAATGTTCCAATCTCATCGCTCGTTCTTACATCAACCCTTACATCGAAATTTCCTTTCTCAATTGCTTCTGTTGCATCCTTTAACCTCAACACAGGCATAACAATACTTTTTCTTATATAAAGAATAATAAAAGCTGCTCCAACAAAGAAAAATCCAAAGGCATAATACCTGAAGGTGTCAAAATCCTTTATCTCCTTTTCATAATGATTTTCAAGGGATTTCACAAACGCCTCCATTTTAGGAATGTTATTGCGGACAGCCGAATGGCACATCCCGCAGGCCTCATTCTTTCTCTCTGGAGGAAGCCTTAATATACCAAGAAGGGCTGGCTTCTGGGTGTTCTGCCATAACTCAATCAATGCGCTCACTTGGGAGACTGACTCTTTATCATGCTTATGCACAGGTTCCATTTCGAGCTTTTTGCTTCCATCCCTCAGGCTATAAAACGCCTCTTCGTATTCAGCCATTCTGCTTTTGGCATTTTTTATGAACATCTCTTTTTCCGGGATCTGTGCAGAAGAAAGCAAAGACATAATCTGATATGAGAAGCTAAGGGTCAGCATCCTCTGCTTGCCTGCAAGATTAATCTTTGCAGCCTCGCCTTTCATGTTATGGGTGAAACTAAAATCTGCATAGATATAGATTGCAAGAAAGACAAGCATTATACAGCCCGTGAAGATGAATTTTGCTGTGAGGGATTTGAATCTGACGGCCATTATTCCTGCTCCTGACTTCCGGACTCTGATTTCTTCTTTTTCAATTCATCCAGTTCCTTAAAAGCCTTTTCTGCGCAGGCCGGGCACATGCCATGGCTGAATAATGCCCCTGAATGGTCGGTTATATATGCTTCCATCTGCTCCCAGTAAC
>MHDW01000056.1:3970-7035 GCA_001803645.1 Nitrospirae bacterium GWC2_42_7
CAGTCTATTTTCAGTTCTTCAACAGAAAGATTGTAAGCCTTGCATATCTTTGTCCAGCGCTCTCCGAAATTTCCGGCATTTATCACAAGGGCCTTATCGCCGGGGCTGAAAAAATTATTGACAGAGCCCACCATGCCGCCGGTCCCTGTTGAGCAGAGGATAAGAACATCGTCCTTTGTCTGATACAGCCACTGAAGCCCTTTTTTTGCTGCCTCAAGCACAGGCAGAAAGTCCGGCGATCTATGGTGTATTATCGGCATCGCCATTGCCAGAAGAGCTTCCGGTGGAACAGGGGTCGGCCCAGGGGCTAACAGATAACGCTTTAACATTGAAACCTCCTTTATTAACTCAGGGGTAATTTGTCGTGGACAGCCGGGACTGAGAGGCTAATCTCTGTCCTCTAACCCTGTACCCCGGTTTTACAAAATAAAGCTTATGAAAATACAGTAGTAATATGATAGTTTTTATGTATGATGCTTTACAACGTTTTAGCCTGACTATTATAATTAAAACAACATGAAAAATAAAATAGTCGTCGGCACAGTTGTTCTTCTGGTCGGTTTTCTTCTGGGTGGCATCGCTTTTTATTTTCTGGGAGAGATGACCGGCTCACATAAAGGTTACATGCCTTTTACTCCAAATGTACCTAAGCAGATAATTCAAGCCAGCAGGGCTTTTTCCGAGATAGCGAGTTCTGTTTCCCCGTCAGTTGTAAATATTTCTACGACCAAGGTCGTACGCAGGGATTCCGAACCTTTTCTGGATGATCCGTTGTTTGAGTTGTTCAATCCTTTTCGAAATTTTAAGATGCCGAAAAAATGGAAAGAACAGAGCCTCGGATCAGGGGTGGTTGTTTCTGCTGACGGTTATATAGTTACGAACAACCATGTTGTGGAGCAGGCTGATGAGATAAGAGTGACCCTTTTTGACAAGAGGTCTTTTAAGGCAAAGCTGATTGGGGCGGATTCAAAGACCGATGTTGCGATCGTGAAAATAGATGCTGATAATCTTAGTGCAATGAATTGGGGTGATTCTGATAAGCTGCAGGTCGGGGAATTTGTGCTGGCTATCGGAAATCCATATGGTTTAAATCATACTGTTACTATGGGAATAATAAGCGCTGTAGGCAGGGCAAATGTCGGTATAGCTGATTATGAGGATTTTATCCAGACTGACGCAGCGATCAATCCCGGAAATTCAGGAGGCCCGCTTGTTGATATCAAAGGCGAACTGATAGGAATAAATACAGCTATTTTTTCGAGATCAGGAGGGTATCAGGGTATAGGTTTTGCCGTGCCGAGCAATATGGCCCGTCTCGTAATGGACCAGCTTGTACAGAAAGGAAAGATAACAAGAGGATGGCTCGGAGTTACTATCCAGGAACTCACGCCTGAACTTTCGCAAAAGTTCGGGATCAGGAACTCAAAAGGCGCCCTTGTCGGGGATATTGCCACCGGCAGTCCTGCAGAAAAAGCAGGAATAAAAAGAGGTGACATTATTCTTGAGTTTAACGGCAAAAACGTTCAGGATGTCGGCAATCTCAGGAATATGGTTGCACAGAGCAAGGTGGGAGCTGAAGTTCCTGTCCTGATACTCAGGGGCAAGAAAGAATATGCCCTTAAGGTCATTATCGCAGAACTTCCAAAAGAGATTGCAGAGTTAGTTCCGGATAGTGCACCTGATGAATCTCTGGAGGAAGGGTTATCAGGCCTGACAGTGATAGAGCTTTCCAAAGAGATAGCAAAACAGTTAGGACTCAGCAGGGATGAAAAAGGAGTTGTGGTCATAAGGGTTGACCCCGGCAGCGCTGCTGAGGAAGCAGGTATCAGGAAAGGGGATGTGATACAAGAAGTGGACAGAATGAAGGTTGATAGACTTAACAACTATAACCGGATCGTATCCGGTATCAGGTCCGGGGATACAGTCCTTCTTTTCATAAACAGAGGCGGCAAAAAGTTTTACGTAACAATTAAGTCATCTTAAAAAATTAATCCTGAATTTATTGTTTCGAAATATTTCGAAAAAAGGAGGTGAATGAAATGTTGATGGTTCTGAAAATAGCAGTATTTGTTTTATTTTCTTTTTCAGGATATTTATTAGGCGCAAGGTATGGCTATGCATATTATGGAGCTTTTTTTGGGGCAGTTTTAGGTATTATTACAGCGAGTTCTGATCTGATCTTAAAGAAAATTGATTTTGGTTCGATCGTCGGCGGTATCATAGGTATAGCCTTTGGACTCCTTTTTGCGACTTTTTCTCTTATTCCGATAAAATTTCTTATCAGTGAAGATATGGCGGCTATTTCTTTTATTCTCAAGGGTATTTTTGGCTACGGAGGATTGCTTATCGGATTAAGCAGAGGAAGAGGAATAACACTGGTATCTATAATCAGGCTGGTAAGGGGCGAGGGTTTTGAAGAGAACCTCAAGATCCTTGATACGAGCGTAATAATCGACGGACGTATTGCGGATGTATGCGAAACCGGATTTATTGAAGGAGTTTTTATTGTTCCGCAATTTATTCTGCAGGAACTGCAGTATGTTGCTGATTCACAGGACCCGATAAAGAGGGCCAGAGGAAGAAGGGGGCTGGATGTTCTTCATAAGATACAGAAGATGTCGAATATTACCGTGAAGATCATTGAGGATGATTTCCCGAAGATCAAGGAAGTTGATTCAAAGCTGGTGGCACTTGGGAAAATGCTGAATGCTAAGGTTGTTACAAATGATTTCAATCTTAACAAGGTTGCGCAGCTTCAGGGAGTTTCGGTCCTGAATATAAACGAGCTTGCTAATTCACTCAGGCCTGTTGTTCTGCCCGGAGAAACAATGAGAGTTTTTGTCCTTAAAGAAGGCAAGGAGCATAATCAGGGCGTTGCATACCTTGATGACGGTACAATGGTTGTTCTCGAAAACGGAAGGAAACTGCTAGGGAAAAATGTTGAAGTGACAGTCACCAGCGTGCTCCAGACAACTGCAGGAAGAATGATCTTTTCAAAAGCAAAGGATGAGTATGACAGGGATGAAGCCAGAGCAGGGAAGTAGAGTTGTTGCGATTGTTCCTTC
>MHDW01000057.1:0-2016 GCA_001803645.1 Nitrospirae bacterium GWC2_42_7
GGGAAGGATGTTATTCTCAAGAAGATCGGAGAGGAATCAGCAGAGGTCATCATTGCTTCCAAGTCACAAGATAATGAACAACTGATCCACGAACTTGCTGACCTCTGGTTTCATTGCATGGTACTGATGGCTGAAGAAGGGATCAGCCATTCGGATATTTTAAGGGAACTTGAGAAACGCTATGAAAAGGGAAAAAGCAGTCATGGATAATTGTATTTTCTGTAAAATAATTGAACACAAAATACCTGCGCAGATCGTCTATGAAGACGAGAAAGCGATGGCGTTCAGGGATCTTAACCCTCAGGCCCCGCTTCATGTTCTTGTTATTCCCAAAAAACATATCCCGACAACTCTTGATATTGCAAAGGAAGACAATGAACTTGTCGGCCACCTCTTTCAGATAGCCAATAAGATAGCTGAAGAAAATGGAATAGCAGGCCGGGGATTCCGTCTTGTAATGAATACCAATCCTGAATCAGGCCAGAGCGTTTATCACATACACCTTCATGTTCTTGGCGGGAGGCTTATGCACTGGCCACCGGGGTAAAAAGCTTTCTTTTATCTGAACCTGTCGATAATTTTATGGGTCCCGACAAAATAGAGTTTATATATGGTGCCCTCCTGCTTAAAAACACATCTGTAAAAATCATCAACATAAAACTCCCAGTAGTCAGAGCCTTCCAGCCTGTGGATTTTTAAAGACGGGTGCTTGGGGTTCTCTTTGAGAAGGGTTATCTGTTTCTTAAATTTCTTTTTTATATCTTTTGGGAGTTCGTCATACTGAGGCAGGAACTCTGGTTCTATGGAAATGAGATAGTGGCTCAATCCCTCTTTTCCAACTCCTTAATGAATTCATCGATTTGATATTTCTTCCCTTTCCCCGCCCTGAAATTCTTTTCAGATTTATTGACCCTTTCCTGTACTTTTTCCGCCCAGAACCATGCCTGCGAACGGGGTATGTTAAAGGAAGGCTCAAGAACAAGTCTTCCTTCTTTTACTTCCAGAATAAGTTGATCCCCCTCTTTTATGTGGAGCCTTTCACATACCTCTTTAGGTATGGCAATCTGTCTTTTTGGAGAAACCGTCAACGTCTTCATATAATCACCTCTGAACTGAATCTATATAAAATAGTAAAATAATTTTACTATTTTGTCAAATTAACAGGGAAGATGCAGCTCCCTATCGAATAAAATCATCAATAATCAAACACTCAATTTCTTCGATCTTGTCGAATGCCCTGTCGTTACAAATAAATGCCCCGGCGCCATGAGAAAGCGCAGATGCCATCTGTATCGCATCAGGCGTTTTCAACCCATATTTCGCCCTTAAGCCCGCCGCGCGGTCAGCAACGGTAAGAGACATATCTATCCATGAAAGGTGCGGATAGGTGACCAGCAAAGAATAAAACTTAAGGACAAGGTCCTCTTTCTTCAGCTTATAGGGCTGCACAAGGATTTCGAGCAGTGTCAGGGTAGAAGTCAGGGCCTTAATTTTGCCGGCCTCAATATCTTCGAATATCGGGCCGCAGAGTTTATGATAACGTGGATGCTGTTCAACAAAGTAAATGAATATGCTCGTATCCAGATAGACTACACTGTGTTTGCGTAAAAGACTTTGCAGTGATGAAGGGGTCACCAGGACTTGCGTTCCTTCTTAAGGTGGTCCGCCGGATACACTCCTTTTCCGGCTCCGGACAACGCAGCACTGTACTCCGTCGGCTTAGGCATGATGATTGTAACCTCGCCTTTGACGACCACGAGAAGTTCGTCCCTTCCCTTGAGATGCATTGCCTCCCTTGATTCTTTGGGAAGGACTATCTGGTTCTTTGAACTCAGTCTGACTGTCTGCATAACTCACCTCCTGACATTTACTTTACTTTTATCATAAAAGGTAAAGCACTGTCAAGGAAGATTTCAGTTTTTTGCTAAATGCATCTTTAGGTTATTCTTCAACGTTTGTTACATAAGTAAGATAAGATGTTTCCTCTGATTCCAATTCTTTTCCTACCCCATTTCT
>MHDW01000057.1:2096-14327 GCA_001803645.1 Nitrospirae bacterium GWC2_42_7
GGCTGGTAAGATCTGGTTGTTTTTATGAAGAGGCCTGTTTTGGAAATATCATTGGTTATGCCTGTATGTTTTAACTCTTTTGTACCGAAACTTGCGACAAGCCTTTTGTTTATCCGTTTGCTTTTCCGTTTATCCAAAAATAAAGCCTCCAGAATCAGCTTATTATTTAGTCAAGCAATAAATGGTGCCGAAGGCGGGACTCGAACCCGCATGGATTGCTCCACACGCCCCTCAAACGTGCGTGTCTACCAGTTCCACCACTTCGGCATTAGGTGAATATACTATAATAATACTATTATGGTTTTCAAGTTAATCAGGTTTAATAAGGAGTTCATAAGTCAGGCCCCCTCACCCTTCAGGGGAGATAACGCCCCCGCCTTCGGCACCCCCTCTTATCTTAAGAGGGGGAAGGGAGAGTTAATTTCCCCCTCCCTTGAGGGGAGGGGATGAAGGGGAGGGTGATGTATTTGACTTTACTAATGACCTCATTATTAATATATAATTCTTACAATAGAAGGGGTTTTCAGTAAATACAGAATGCAAACAAAAAAGATAACAAGCGTTTCAAACCCTAAGATCAGGCAGGCGCTTGATTTGAGGGAAAAGAGAAATAAGCATCATCTTGAGTTTTTAACTGAAGGCCCGCATCTGATAGAGATGGCTGTTGCATCGGGTTGTGTTATTGGAGATGTTTTTGCCAGCAGTTCATTTTTAGTAAAAAACGAGGGGCAGAAGCTCCTCAGAGATCTTTCAAAAACCACAGAAGATATATTTGAAGTCCCGGACCATCTGCTTAACAAGCTTGGAGATACTAAAACACCACAGGGTATTATTGCTGTTGTCTCATACCAGCCTTTATCATTAGAAAATCTGCCGCTGCAAAATAAAAGTCTTTTAGTGGTGATCGACGGTGTTCAGGATCCGGGGAACCTCGGTACGATCATCAGAACATCAGATGCTTCTGCCGCAGATGCGGTCTTGATATTACCGGGAACATGCGATACCTTTATGCCAAAGGTTATAAGATCTACAGCAGGAAGCATATTTAATATACCGGTCATCCATACAACTCTGGATGAGCTTTTAGGCTGGGTTCATCAGAAAAATATAAAACTGTTTGTTGCATCAGTTGAAGCTGAAAGATCTGTTTATGAAACTGATCTTAAGGTTCCGCTTGCGCTTATATTTGGGAATGAGGCGCATGGTGTGAGCAAACAACTTAGAGAATCAGCAGATATGTTTTTGAAAATTCCGATACTTGGGAAAGCCGAGAGCCTTAATGTTTCAGTTTCTGCTGCAATCTGTTTATACGAGGCTGTGAGACAAAGGAATCTAAACTGAATTAGGTGGAGCTTCTGTGATAAGCCCACGCCCTCACCAGCCGTGCCTCTTCATAACTCACTGTCCCGTTGAAGTGTTCTACAATGGGATTCAGGGCCCATTGTTCCCTGGACAGGAAAAATTTTTCTATCTCTTTCCGCTTTGCAGGATCGACAAGGCTGTCAATATCGATTTTACGGCCATCACGGATAAGCTGTTCCAGGTGGGAAGCAATGGTAGAAGGTGCGAGGTTGCGCAGTTTGGCGATATCCTCAATAGACATCCCCTTTTTGAAAAACTCATAGGTCTCTTCAACTGTTTCACCTTTTTTCTTTGTCTTTGAACAGCTCTCACAAGGATCAGAAGAATAATCCGGCTTTCCTTCCGGGACAATGACACCCGGATTCTGATCCAAATACATTTTTATCTTCTGGATAAAATCTTCCCCGTATCGTTCAAGCTTTGTATCACCAACTCCGTTTATTCTTCTCATGTCCGGCAATGTAACAGGGAAATGCCTGCAGATCTCGTGGAGGGTTTTGTCGGAAAATATGACGTAGGGAGGGACCTGATGTTCTTCTGCAATCTTTTTTCTGAGACTGCGGAGAATCTCGAAGAGGGCCTCGTCATACCTCCCTTGATCTCCTCTGCCAATTCGCCTGGTAACTGTCTCTTCTCTTTTCAAAGCCTTTGCTTCTTCCTTGCCTGAGAGCACGTTAAGACCTTTCGGAGTAAGCTTCAGGACCGGGTAAGGATCACCCTCCTGCCTCATCATGTCCTGCGCAAGAAGTTCATTAATGAGGAACCGCCAGTGCTTTTTGTCCCTGTGTTTTCCGGCGCCGTAGGTTTTTATCTCATTATGTTTGAGTGCGCGGACCCGTTTCGTATCAGCACCGGTCACAATGTCTATAATATGGCCTATCCCGAACCTCTGTCCTGTCCGTGATATCGCTGACATTATTATCTGAGCATCTATGGTAACGTCAACCTGTTCAACCGAGCCGGTACATATATCACAGGCACCGCAATTATCACCGGGAAAGTCCTCGCCAAAAAAACCGAGGAGATGTTTCCTCCGGCATACATTATGAGCTGCGTATTCAACAGTCTGGTTCAGTTTCTCCAGCGCAATAGTGCGTTCGCTCTCGTCTGTTATCTGGTCGATAAAATATCTGATCTTGGGGATGTCACCCCTGCTGAAAAACAGCAGGCAATTGGCAGTATCGCCATCGCGGCCAGCACGGCCTGTTTCCTGGTAATATCCCTCGATATTCTTGGGGAGGTCTGCATGAACAACGAACCGGACATTTGATTTATCTATTCCCAGCCCAAAAGCTATAGTAGCCACGATCACCTGGATCTCATCTTTGTTAAAGGCCTCCTGGTTTTTACTTCGTTCCACGGCAGACAACCCTGCGTGGTACGGAAGGGCCTTAATCCCTCCTGATACCAGAAAATCCGCGGTTTCCATGACCGAATCACGGGTCGCCCGATAAATAATGCCTGATTCCCCTTGATGCTCCTTCAGAAATTCCAATATCTGTATTTGGATCTTCGTTTTCGATTTCACCTGATAAAAAAGGTTTTCGCGGTTAAATGAAGCGCGGACGACAAAAGGGGTCCGGAGACCAAGCTTGCTGATAATATCTTTCTGGACTTTTTGGGTGGCAGTTGCAGTAAAGGCTGAAACAGGTACATCTGGAAACATCTTTGGAATAAGAGAAAGGCTGAGGTAATCCGGACGAAAATCATGTCCCCATTCAGATATGCAGTGGGCCTCGTCTATGGCAAAAAGAGAGATGGGAAAGGTCTTTAATGTTTCGAGAAAGTGTGGCATTACAAAACGCTCGGGTGCGATATAGAGAAGCTTTATCCCGTTCTCTTTCAATCTGCGGTAAACACCGGATAATTCCTGGTTTGTCATTGAACTGTTCATGAATGCAGCAGGTATTCCGTTTTCAAGCGCTGCATCAACCTGATCTTTCATTAAAGAGATGAGCGGACTGATAATTACAGCCGTGCCGGTCAAAATCTTCGCTGGCAGCTGATAGCAGAGCGATTTCCCACCGCCTGTCGGCATTACAGCAAAAACATCCTGTCTGTCCAGTATGCTTTTGATTATGTTTTCCTGATTCGGCCGGAATGTCTGAAAACCAAAAACAGTCTTCAGGGTGTCTGATATCAAGTCATCATCGTGTCTGTTGTTCCCGATCATATGCCGTTATTCTAACATACCACTGTCCAGTCCCTCATCGCTCTCGCGATATTGCCATTTTGGCGCCATTTTGCTAAACTTGAGTAAAGGAGATACAGTATGACTATCACAAAAACAGAAGAAAGAATTCCGGCCCGGATGCCCCACGATGTTTATGAACGCATAACCGAGGCAGCCAAAACCGTTGGCGCAACGCTAAACCAGTTCATTGTTCAGTCGGCCCTCGAAAAGGCCAACGACATCATAGAGCGGGAACGCACTATTCATCTCTCTACCCAGGCGGCAAAAACCGTTTTTGACCTTCTGGAAAACCCACCCCAACTCGCCAAACAATTGAAAAGGGCCCTTCAGCATAGAAAAAACCTTCTGTGCTTAAAATAGCGCCGCTTTCCCGGGAGCACGACCGCGCTGCCTTTGATTGCGGCGTTGCAGAACTGAACGCCTTTCTTAAGGCCACAGCCCGCCAGCATGGAGAAAAAGGGCTCTCCCGCACCTTTGTCCTCACTGAAAGTGACAAGTCCGCTGTCATTCTGGGATTCTTCACGCTTGCGCTTTGTGAAATCACAGCAGAACATCTTCCCCCTTCCTACGCCGCCATGTATCCCAAACACAGCCTTCCTGCAGTGCGTCTCGCCCGCCTCGCGGTATCGCTCCGGCATCAGGGCAAGGGATACGGATCTCTTCTGGTCGCAGAGGCTGTCCATCGGACTATCCTCATCGCTGATCAGGCCGGGAACATAGGTATGTTTGTGGATGCCAAAAACGCCCGCGCCCGCGATTTCTACAAGCACTACGGGTTTGTTGCACTTCCGGGCCAGGTCAAAACCCTGTTCCTGCCTTTAAAAACACTCCGCGATGCGATAAAAGCTCAATAGAATACTGCTATCATTGCGAGCGCGGCGAAGTTCCTGATAAGCCGTTTACCGGAAAGTTTGTTGATCAATTTTGTAAATCAGTAACCAATCAGGCTCAATGTGGCACTCTCTGCGATTTTGATAATTACCGGTTAATGAGTGGTCTCTATGACGCGCTGACAGAGGATTTCCCTCAATTAAGAAATTCATGACATCTTTTAGTTTTCCAGTATCTTTGTTTCCCGACTTCTCAAGCCGTTTCAAGTCTCTTCTGAACTGTCCCGTAAAGCATGGAACAAGCATTATATAAACCCAGCTTTTGAAACATATCATCAGCATTCTTACATTTGACAACATCCCTGCCTGAATCAGTTTTCCTGAAAGTCTTTATCGTTAAGGCATTAGGCATTTACTCTTTTGATTGCAGGTACCCGATGAAGTCCAAAACTATATGATCGTCACAAAGGAAGCGGAGGGGCTTACTGCTAATGCCCGCTGCAAGAAAACAACTTCGCAAACGGCCTACTTCTCGGCAAAAAAAAATGTCCAGAAATATTGTTTACTCAGCTTGAAGAGGCTTTTCTTACCGACACCGTATCCGGTTATCATTCGAAAAGCCCAGAAAAAGACTCCACCTATGAAGGCGCCTAAAGAGAAAAGGAGAAAGCCGGGCCAGAAATCTGTTTTTTTGTAAACAGACTCTTCAACCTAAAAAAAGCAGTTAAAACGGAAAAGTGAATAAAAACATGTCATTGCGAACACCCGAAGGGTGTGTGGCAATCTCAGGATAAAACTGCGAGATTGCTTCACTTTGTTCGCAATGACAGACTCGAACTGCCGTTTTTAGGTTCAATTATCATACTCAGCGCTAGAAAAATAACGGCTCCAATCATAATCAAGAACACACCACGCACTTGCTTAATCCTGAATTTGTCATTGAAAGAGAGGATCGAGACCCCTATGAACGAGATACCTATCCCAACATAATGTATTGCGGCCAGATGCTCACCGATAAAGATAAATGACAGGAAAGGGACTATCGGGATGCTGAGATTCAAGAGAAGATCATTGGCCACTGCGTCACCGGAGGCAAAGAGTGCTTTGAAGTAGAAAAAGATCGAAACAGAGGCCTCTTCTTCTCCACAACCTTGCCAATATTTAGGCTTCACTTTAGCAATTTCGGCTTGTCTCTTTTTGAGTTCACAATACAGAAAAAGCCGAAAGGTTTTTTAAAAGGGTTTTGGAGTTGATGCGGGGTGTCGGGGGAGATGTATATAACGTCCATGAATTCCATCTTGCGTTTATTTTTTCCGGTAATAACAACCCCTCTGCCTTTTACACATATGACCACATGCTCATGTTTGTGCTTTTCTAAGCTGCTGTTTCCGCCAGAGGATATCTCAAAATATCTCAAATGGAATTTCGCTGATTCGCTGTGAGAGCCGATCAAGACCCTTCTTATTATATTAGACCATTCATCGCCCTTTTTTTTGTACGGCTCATCTTTGATCCCCTGCCAGCAGAAATCAGCCTTATGTTTATAAAAAGCCGTCCTGTTAGGCATTGCTTTTTTAGGCTTGCCCTTGCCTACTTCACAGAATGAAATTTCATTTTTTTTCAGTTTATTCATTGAACCCTATTTTAAACTAATCAAACACTATTATTGCCTTAAGTGAATCCCGGGCATCTGCAGTAAGCCTGAATGCCTCTTCTGTTCTTTCTATCGGAAACCTGTGTGTCACGAGTTTATCAGCAGAAACAACTTTTTTTTCTATTAATTCAAATGCTTCCGCAGTATCATAAGGCCCGCAGGAATAGCTTGTAATAATGTTAATATCGTTAAAATACAGATGGTTAGGATCCAGAGTCAGTTTTTCTCCTGGCTTTGCAGGAGTAAACAAAAGCGCCTGTCCGCCGGAACGAACACATCTTATTCCCAGTGACATCACATCCGCGCTATTAGGCCCGACTACCACTAATTCAGCCATTTCATTGTTGGTTATATTGCTCAGGCTTTCATAAATATCTGCTTTTGATACATCAATTACTGCATCTGCTCCTAATGCGATAGCCTTATCAAGCCTGAATTTAACCATGTCCGCGCCAATTATCCTGCCAGCTCCATATTCCCTTGCAAGCAGAATATTCATCATTCCCATAACGCCGAGGCCGATAACAAGAACTGTATCTCCCTGCCTGATCTTTGCCCTTTTCAGCCCTTTTACAACACAGGCAGTTGGTTCGATAAGAGTAGCGTCTTCATAACTAACTCCTTCAGTCAGTCTAATAGAATCATTTTCGAGATTTATTGACGGGATTAGAATATATTCTGAAATACCACCTGGTATTATTCCTGAGCTCTTCCATGTAGCGCATTGGACATAATCTCCCCTCTTGCAGTATCTGCATTGAAAGCATGGGGCATGATGATGGGTAAAAACTCTGTCGCCTTTTTTGAAAGAAGTTACATCTTTGCCGAGCGCTGCGATCTCTCCGGCAGGCTCATGTCCGAGAACAACAGGCGCCTTCTTCTCTATATACCAAGGCATAACGTCTCCTGAACAGATTCCGCATGCCTTTGTTTTGATAATAACATCCCCAGCTCCCATTTGCGGAACAGGTATGTCCTCAATGCGGATGTCGTTGAATGAATATAGCTTAGCGGCTTTCATGTTTAGTTATTACATAAAATCCGGATTTTGTTAGCTGGAGTGTAATCATTCAGTAGAAATTAAATCTACCCACCCCTACACCCCTCCAAGGAGGGGAATTGAAGAAGGTACCATGAAAGGATGAGAGTAGTTTTTTAAAGTCCCCTCCTTGGAGGGGTGTAGGGGTGGGTTGTTTATACTTACTGAATGCATACTCAGGAATTGCAATCAAGACAAGCAAACGGCTGATGCGGAAAACCACAAATGAAGCCTAGGGGACAATGGCATATTTAATGCCTATGCCATTAACAAGCATGTTAAATACATTTATGATGTCGCTCAGAGGGTATGTATCTGAAATCAACTTTTTCACGTCTAGTTTCTTGTTTTTCAGCAGGAGAAAAGCCTTTTTAACATCCTGTGGAGTAAAATGGAAAGATCCTTTAATGGTTATCTCATCATAATGAAGCCGCTCAGCACTAAAATTTACCGAAGATCCGGTCTTGCATCCGCCAAAAAGAATGACTGTCCCGCTCTTTTTGACATAATTGACCGATGACTCCCATATTTCAGGCTTGCCTGTACATTCAAAAACATAATCTGCGCCCATTCCATCTGTAAACTCATGGACTAACTTGCCATCTTCAAGAGTGTTAATGACAACATCTGCGCCGAGTTTTGCTGCTATTTTTAGACGTTCCTCTTCAAGACCCGTAATCAACACCTTGGCACCTTTTGATTTAGCTATCATCAGATGCAGAAGACCGATAGGTCCGGCCCCTATAATAAAAATAGTATTTTTCTTGTTAATGTTCAGAGGCTCCATGCCGTGAAGAACACACGATAAGGGCTCAAGAAATGAGGCCTCTTTAAAATTCAGGCTTGCCGGTTTCTTATAAACGTTCTGCTGTACAATATGTTTTGGTATAACTATATACTCTGCAAAAGCGCCGAGTATTTTTGTAGACATCAGGGACTCGCAGAGATTAAACAATCCCAGCTTACAGTATTTACAGTTAAGACATGGTGCGCTATGTACAGCCATTACTGCATCGCCTGTCTTAAATTTACTGACACCTTTGCCTTTTGCTGCCACTATACCCGCAAATTCATGTCCGAACGGCCCTGGCATTGGGATAAGGGAATGTCCCCTGATAAATGCCTTGAGGTCTGTACCGCAGGTCAGAGAAGACTTAATCTTTACAAGGAGTTCTCCTTCAGAAGGTTCCGGCACATCAACTTCCTTTAACTCAATAATATGTGGTCTTGAAAGAATAGCAGTGAGCATATTTCAGAATTCCAGCCTTCCTCCTAAAATTTGTCCTGTTACAGCTGCCAGTAAAAAAATCGGTATATAACGAAAATCAATATTTTCGAAAACCCGTGCAACAAAAACCACAGGTATCGGTAAATGTATATACAAAAACCACTTAAACGAGAACCTTTTTGTCTTACTCCTCAAAAATCCAAAATACAGATTCAAGACAAAGGTCAGAACAAAAATAACAGCAATAATAGCTGTTTTTGAACTAAAATCCATTAGAAACAATAACTTAAAAAAACGTAGAAGTCAAGATAATTAAGTCCGGGGTTGAAAAACTTCTTATTAAAGCCTTTTTTCCTGCTTTAACTCTGCAATAATGCTTTGAATCCGTGGCATTGCCTCAAGCGCTGCCTTTTCTCCTTCGAGAATTGCCTCATGTCTTTTTTCGAAATCAGATGAGCCAATTTTCCCGACTTTCGGCCTTATTACAACATCCGCACGTACAAGCTGTATTACGGCAAGTTTTGAATACATTACGCCTATGGATTGTAAGATAGTGTCGAGCGTGCTTTCAGGCTGCCTGCTGTCTATATCTGCTGAGATATCAACAGCAATAACAATATCTGCACCGAGTCTTCTGGCAGCATCTACTGCCACAGGGCTTACTATGCCGCCATCAACATACGTAACATTATTGATCTTCACAGGCCTGAATACTCCGGGGATTGCAGAGCTTGCCCTGACAGCTGTTCCTGTATTCCCTCTACCAAAAACAACCTCCTGGCCATTCTGTAAATTTGCAGTAATCACATATAAAGGTATCCTCATTTTTTCAATAGGTGTGTTGTTAACAGTTTTGTTTATATACTCTTCGAGCTTTTCACCTTTCACAAAACCATTGTCAGGCAAAAACATATCAATAATATCGTCTTGTTTTATACCAAACGCTATTTTCTGGAGCTGAAATGCGTCAAACCCATATGCATACAGACTGCCGACAAAGCTCCCTGCACTTGTTCCGACTATCATATGGATAGGTATCTTGTTTGCCTCCAATACCTTCAGTACACCTATATGCGCAAAACCTCTTGAGGCGCCTGCGCCAAGAACCACGGCTATCTTTGCAGGCTTTGGCGGCGGCTGGATCTCCTGCGTAGCGCAAGAAGAGATAAGCATTATTGAAAGGATCAGGATTGTGAATAAACTGTTTCTTTTATTGAAATTTATGTGAGACACTCTACTCTCCTTTTGGAGATTATATTATAAACTTAGGAGGATGGTTAATACATTAAAGAACTTCCCAAGAAAATTGAGGAGGATATTATCAGTCTTTTATAAAGCAGATTGCCACTTTTTCGTCATTTAATCACAAACGCAAGTTTATTAACAAAATATGGCGGTCCTCTGGTAAAATGTAACAATGGGAAGGCAAGAAAAGCTTCTAACACAAATTTTACGTGGAACTTCCGATTCAAATATTGCTTTTGACGGATTATGTAGTCTGTTAAAATATATGGGTTTTGAGGAAAGAATTAGAGGCGACCATCATATATTTACGAAGGATGGCGTTGCAGAAATATTGAACTTGCAGCCTAAAAGCGGGAAAGCAAAACCATATCAGGTCAAACAAGTACGAGATGTTATATTAAAATATAAATTGGGAGAGTAGAAAGATGAGCAAATACAAATACGAAGTGATAATTTATTGGAGCAATGAGGACAAGGTGTTTATTGCAGAGGTGCCTGAACTACCGGGTTGTGCTGCGGATGGAGCTACTTATAAACAGGCTCTTGCCAATGTTGAGATTATCATCAAAGAATGGCTCGAAACAGCAAAAGAATTAGGACGCCCTATCCCTGAACCCAAAGGCAGATTAGTTTTTGCATGATGATTGTATAATTTTTTGAAACAAGAAGCTGTAAGAACATTTCAGTTTGCCGAGGGGAAAAGACAGAAAAGAGAAATATTATCAGTTCATTTCATAAAGCTTCTCAAGTATCTTTACCATCGCCAGTGTATCAAGCTTGCAGTATTTAAGGAGTGCCTGGCGGATTTGTTCCCTTTCCTTAGCGTCCTCAGTCTGAATCATTTCAATATAGGCATTTGCTGCCATTCCGCCATCGCTTACTTCAAGGTCAGCATAACTCATCTCAGGCACTAATACTGGCAGCACATTTTTTAACGAGTATGAACCGTTCAGCTGCCAGTGATAGATGTCCTTGCTGCGGAAAAGAGGCATGGGGTCTCTCATGTTATTTATAATACTATCTATCTTCTCACTATATTCAGGAAACCATTGCTTGAACTCTTTAAGCCTTCCTTCTTCAAAAGTCTTGTTCCATGCAAGGACACATGCATTGTCAGAAATTTCCTTCATCAATATATTTATCAATTGCTTTCTCGGGTCGTCTTCATTTGAAGGCAGAAACTCATGATGTTTTAACTCGCTTCCCTTTTCTATATAGTGCAATGAATACTGAAAGGCCATTTTCTCATATGGATGCGTGTTGTTAAACAGGGGGAACCATAAGGGACTTGGTGCATTGAAGCCCTCTGATAAAAAGGGATTTGCTGAGATAAGTATTTTTTTGTTTGTCGTTCATCTTGATTTAATAATATCATGTTGAACTGCCAGCAGTATGGCAGTTTATTTAGAAGACCTACTGTTAGAAGTAAATCTGGAATTATCCAAGCCTGCAATAAATAGAAAGCACAAAAAGCGAGGGGTTGTTAGACATCCCTAATTCGAATCTTCTTGGCCGTTATTACAACAAATTTCCCGTAAAGTGAAGAGCCATATTCATTAAGAACTTTTATCAATGATTCAGAAATGTCGTTCAAATCCTTACTCTCATATCTCAGAAATATAACGCTTATATCTTTTTCATTTCTTGCAAATACCCAATGCCCAAAATCACTATCTTCAGTTAAGAGAAGAGCTCTGTGTCGCTTTGCGAGTTCGATTACCTTGTTGTCTTTTATCCCCTAATATTCCCGAAGAACTGATATTACATCAAATCCCTTGTTTTTCAGTTTAGTAACAATCCGGAAATCAACATCTTCATCCGCAAGTATCTTAAACTGCAATTATTTCCTCCTTGGAAATAACGTCGGCTGAATATGAGAGGACTGCAAGGATATCATCTTTTGTCAGATGCGGATACGCCTGAAGCACCTCATCTGTCGACATCCCCTCAGAAAGTTTTTTCAAAATAAGTTCGACTGTTATCCGTGTGCCTTTAATCACCGGTTTGCCGAGCATAATTTTTTGATCCGATACTATTTTTTCTGTATAAGTCATGAAATCTCCTCTCTTTTTTAGTATTTTACCATATAAGGAGTTTTGGGGCTTTGGTAAATAGTGTTATGGACAGATTTTTGAAACTTTGGAATTGCGGGGGAAGGGCATTGGTGAAAAATTCAGGAATATTACTTTTCTCTTTCAATCAGTCCGGTTATTTCTCTGAGGACTTCCTTAAAAGATGGCCTCTTAGCAGGCAGGAGTTCTTCAGGGATATGTTTATGTTCTGGGTAGGTTGATAATTTTTTTGCTTGCGGATCTAAGGCATTATCATATCTGAAGATAAGGGTTGTGTCTTTTGATAAGAAGTTATAGCCATACTTAAGGATATTAACACCTTCGGCTTTAAAGACCACAAATTCCTTAAAATGCAGTTTGGCGCTATTTGTAAAAATAATTGTTCCGGCTATAAACGCTGCATTAGGGGGGCGTTCTTCAAAAGCAAGGTTTTGGGATTCTATAAAAGGATTAGTTGAGAGGATATCAAGAATTTCATTCAGGTAGTCCTTTATTTGCATATTTCGACTGATTCAAGTTCTTTTAATTCAGCTTCGATATGTTTTGAAATCTCTATCTCACCTTCAAGTTCGATAAGCTGCATGTCCTGGGCTTCGGAATGCTCGAC
>MHDW01000057.1:14412-15152 GCA_001803645.1 Nitrospirae bacterium GWC2_42_7
CTATCGCATTTTTTAAAAGCGGAATAGCCATGTCAGGCGAATTGCTCTTTAAAGATATAGTCTGCATTGCAAGTACCTCCTTTGCAGATATTTTACCATAGAAGAAGGTTTTGAGCTTTGGAAATATAGAAACATAGAGGGGTTAGTGGGCTGTGGAAGGGTTCCCTTTAACTGAATACCATTTCCTTCAGACTCTCAAGTATCCTCACAATTGCCAATGTATCAAGCTCGCAGTATTTGAGGAGTGACTGACGGATTTGTTCCCTTTCCTTAGCGTCCTCTGTCTGAATCATCTCAATATAGGCATTTGCTGCCATTCCGCCATTACTTACTTCAAGGTCAGCATAACTCATCTCAGGCACTAATACAGGTAGCACATTTTTTAACGAGTATGAACCGTTCAGCTGCCAGTGATAGATATCCTTGCTGCGAAAAAGAGGCATGGGGTCTCTCATGTTATTTATAATACTGTCTATCTTCTCACTGTATTCAGGAAACCATTTCTTAAACTCTTTAAGCCTTCCCTCTTCAAAAGGCTTGTTCCACGCAAGGACACAAGCATTGTCAGGAATTTCCTTCATCAATTTTTTAATCAATTGCTCTCTCGGATCGTCACCATTTGAAGGCAGAAACTCATGATGTTTTAACTCGTTCCCTTCTTCTATATAGTGCAATGAATATTGAAAGGCTACTTTCTGATATGGGTACGTGCCGTTAAACAGGGGAACTGGAACCATGAA
>MHDW01000058.1 GCA_001803645.1 Nitrospirae bacterium GWC2_42_7
AATATCAGGCAAAGGATAATTATTCACATCAATGGCGTTGTCAAGAAATCTTACAGCAGTCCTTATGTCTTCAGAAAGTACTTTGAAATCAATTTCAGGTTTTGTCTCTGATCTATCAACATATTTTGACAGGTTTATAGATCCCAGAACGCATGCCTCATAAGGAAGAAGAGGCTGTTCTCCGCACGGATTTGTCGATTCAAACATTCCGATATTTGGTGTTGGATTAAATTTGTTCATCACATCTATAAAGATAATGCCTGGGTCACCAGTTTCCCATGCACTCCTTACAATCTCATCAAAGACAGTCTTGGCTCTGATTTTCATCTGTGTCTTTCCTGTCCTCGGGTTCAACAGGTCATATTCTGTATCATTATGGAGAGCATTCATGAAAATGTCCGTAACAGCTACAGATATATTGAAATTTGATAGTTTGCCGGACGTTCTTTTTATGCGTATGAAATCGACGATATCAGGGTGGTCTATTCTTAGTATCCCCATGTTTGCGCCTCTTCTTGCCCCTCCCTGCTTAATAACCTCGGTTGCTGTGTCATATACCCCCATGAAAGATACAGGACCGCTTGCAATGCCTCCGGTTGAACGGACAATATCCGATTTCGGCCTAAGCTTAGAAAATGAAAATCCTGTGCCACCTCCGCTCTGCAGAATAAGTGCAGCATCTTTAAGAGATCCGAATATGCTCTCCATTGAATCCTCAACCGGGAGGACAAAGCAGGCGGCCAATTGTCCAATGCTCTTGCCTGCATTCATCAACGCAGGTGAATTCGGAAGAAATCTTAAGCTGCTCATTATCTCGAGAAATTTCTTTGTCCAGTGATCGAAACTATTTCCGTATGCCTCCTCAGCGCGGGCTATTGCAACAGCAACACGCATGAACATTTCATCCGGTGTTTCAGATATTTGGCCTGAAGGGTCTTTTAAAAGGTAGCGTTTTTTTAGGATAATTCCGGCGTTCTCAGAAAGTTCCATTATTTCTTTTTTGTTTTGACTGGAGAGTTATTACTTGTTTTTTTCTTCCCTTTATTCTTTAAGATGTTTTCCCCGCAACAGTAAATCGGGACCGTATGTCCTTTCCCTTTTGCTGATCCAATAAACCTTTTTCCGCACTTAGTGCATTCGTAAGTTATAGGTTCATCCATTGATGTTTTGCGACCTCCTTTTTAAGAAAGATAAACAGTATTTTTATATGCGATGTGCTTGAAATATCCCATTGATCCCGATTTATTATGGATATTTACTGTGTGCTGTATAAATCATCTATGAATTTATCATACTCTGAAGGAATGGATATAAGTTCAATTCCCATTCCATTTTTTAAGCTTGTTGCCATTGTCCTTATTGCTCTTTTAACTATCCCTGTAAGCTGAAGTATTTTTCCGTTCTCGAATTCAAGTTTCATCTGCAATGTTGTGCCTTCGCTAAAGCCTTTTCTTGTTCTTATAAAAAGACCATTACATGAAAAATCTGAAGATATACCGCTATGCTCGGAATTCCCGTCCGAAAAAAATATATTCAGTCTTCTTATTTTGCGTTTGCAATTTCTTTTATTCATAGAAGTTCAATAAAAATTATTATTAACGGATAAATATTTTAATATCATACAATTCCATAAATATATGATCGCACATACATTGATATCAGCTGATATGAAAGCACATACAGCTAATTCGTGTCAAAATAATCTCATAAAGTCACTTGTCATAATTTCAAGAAGAAGCAATATATACACATTAATGCTATTTGCGTAAGATTGTTTTTTTAGATACTGTTTTCCTGGATTTTAATGTTCTTTTTTTCTTTAAATCAATAGATGACTTTTTTGGTTTTTCAGTTTTTTCTTCTGTCTGTAGCGCAATGCTTGTTTTTAAAGAACTGGCTGTTTTTGCGTTAGCATTTCTGATATCCTTGAACCAGGTATTCAGAGCCAGATTATTCGACCTGCTTTTTTCAAGCAATTTTTCCTTGATTACGTAATGGACGTCTTCATATTTTTCATGGATTGGCGTGGACGTCCATGTTTGAATTATTATATATTCATTGTCTGTTGATATTATATCGCTGATATCTCCATCTTTTAATTTTCCGGCTTCATCCCTTATCTTGTCAGGTAATTGTCTGAAACTATACTGCTTTAAAGATACTGTGTCCGGTTGCCGTTTCTGTAGATCGCTCAGTGAGTTCCCTTTAACCGCACTTATTTGAATATCGATAATGATCATGCTTCGTTCAATTTCATTTTCGGCATTATATTCCACACTCAAGACATTAGCAATTTTCTCGCCAGGACTGACGAGAAATTCATGTTTGTTCCTTTCATAATAATTCCTGATCTCCTGTTCCTGGATTATAATATTGCCGGAAATAGTTGTAATAAGCCTGTCTATAGTCAGATATTTTAAAAGATATTCTTTTTCTTTTTCAGTAAAAGAATATTGTTTTGTCAGCATATTGTAACGTGCACTGTCCTCCTTTATTTTTAGCTCACGTGCTTTATCCAGGAGGGTCTGTTCCATTAAAAAATCTTCATAAGGATCTCCCCTTTTCCAGAAAATTGTCTTTTTCTTTAGTTTTCTTTCTACATCAGATGCTGTCTGGTATGCATCCATAATCTGAGCCGCTGTGTATTTTGTGTCTTCTTTCTCAAAAATTGGAATATTGGACTGCTTTGACTTTTCAGGAACAACAGATGTTTCTTTCTGTAAATTCTTTGTATTATTATCGGACTCGATCTTGTCTTTGCTGATCTTTGTTGCAATATTGACTATATCTTCCTGGGATTCTTGTTTCTTCTGTATGCTTGATTGGCTGTCTTTTGGTTTTTCATTATGTACTGCTAAAGACTTCAGATCCTCTGTAAGATCGCTTTTCTCTTTAGAGGCCTTAGCAAGATATATTTCATTTTTACGATCTTTCTCAACAGAGGTTTTCAACTCTAAGTCACATCTATTAAGGCTTGCTTTAAGGTTTTTGTAGTCTTCAATTATTTTTAAGTTTTCTTTTTGTTTTTGAGCTTCAAGCTGTCTCTGTTCTTCTTTTAGCTTTAGTTCCTCTCTTAATCTTTGGTTCTCTATTGTCAGACCAGAAAGATTCTTTGTTTTTTGAGAAAGGTCTTCTGTTTTCAGTTTTTCTCCCTCAAGGGATGCGAGACAGATATTCCTGTCTTCAGCAGCCTTTAAAACCGCTTTTTCTGAGAGTTGCAGTTTTTCCTGATATTCGGCTAATTGTTTTTTCTGTTTTATATCGTTGTCAAGCATTTGTTTGTCTATCGAGTTATTATTATCAGACAATCTATCGGGAGATATAGCTATTTCCCGGCTGTTGACTGTAGGTACGGTAACTGCTCCCGGCGTATCTGCCCTCTCGATATTTTCAAGTTCTGATTCAGCAAAACTCCTGAAATGGCTTGATGGAAATTCTTTGATTATCCCCATGAATATATTCAGTGCTTCAGCTTTTTTGCTTATTTGAACAAGAGACCTTGCTTTCCAGAACAATGCAGCATCTCTTGAAGAACTGGCAGGGTATTCCTGCAGGAATATATCGAAAAGATCTATTGCCTTTTCAGGCTGGTACGACAGGTAATGATTATAAGCTTTTTCGAATAATTCATCTTCTGGAAGGGCTGCATCTGTACTGCTGATATCCGCAAAAATGAATAATGAAAATATCAGACAAAATATCAGGGCAGTATAATTTTTACTGAAGATTTTCCCCATAGTGATTTCATCCATTCGTTAAATTTTTCTTCTCTTTTCTGGTCGTGAAGGGCTGAATAGATCTGGTTTCTGACTTTATCAAAAGGACTATATGATTCTTTGATCTTTTTGATAAGTTTAATGATATAAACACCTTCTTTTGTCCATACAGGTTTTGTGACATCACCTTCTTTTATCATTACAACTTCTTTTTCGAGTGCAGCCACAAGCTCGCCTTTCTCAAATTCTCCTGAAATCACATCCACATTCCCCTGTCCGCCTTTTGAATATTGGAGGGCAATTCTTTCGAAGGGCTCCCCTTTTTTGATCAGAGACCAGGTCTTCATGGATTTAATTTTCAGGTCAGTAATTTCGGTCATTGACGGATTCTCTCCCAGCCTGAATAATATTGAGTTAATATGCACTCTCTCGTTGCTGGCAAGAAAAAGCTTTTTATTTCTATTGTAATGCTCTGATATTTCCCTGTCACTAATTATGATCTTTGAATTTACTTCCATATCAATGACCTTCAAAGAAAGCAAATTTGCCTTTATTAACTTTTTGTATTCTGTGTATGACATCCCTTCCTGCTCGAGATTCTTTTTCAATTCATACATATTTATTCCGTTTTGATCAATAAAATCGCTTATCAGTTGCTCAGTCTCTGCTTCGGTCACGTCTATTCCTTTAAGTGCGGCCTCGCGCAATATAAGCCTCTCATCTATCATTTCTCTCAGCAGTTTCTCGTCAACGTTCTCCTGGTCATAAGCGTTTTCGGTTTGTGAAACAAATTGCTTGTAATCAGATAAGGTTATCACTTCATTATCCATCTTTGCTATAACCTTGTCCATAGTAATGGCTTCAGAGAGATCAGCAGAAAAAATGGAAAGCATTAAGAACAGAAATAGAGATTTATAAAAGAACACTATTTAGCGACCTCAGGCCTGATCTTTTCCAAAGCCTTTTGTGCATCTGCCCATGTCTTCCATTTATCGCCGGGATTACGCAGCAGATAAGCCGGGTGAAAGGTCGGCATAACAGGGATGCTCTTATAATCAAAGAATTTACCTCTAACTGTTGTTATCTTTAAAGCAGGGTTTTTCATGAGCGATTGAAGCGCTATTCTGCCGAGAGTGATGATCACTTCCGGCCTGATAATTTCGATCTGCCTGTCTATAAAAGAAATACAAGTAGAAATCTCATCATCTTCAGGTTCCCTATTCTCCGGAGGCCTGCATTTAACGATATTACCAATATAAACATCGCTCCTTTTCAGCCCCATCTTCTCGATAAGTCTGGTCAGAAGCACGCCTGCTTCCCCGACAAAAGGACGTGACTGAATATCTTCTTCCCTGCCAGGCGCTTCACCGATAAACATTATTTTTGAAGATGAACTTCCCTCTCCGAAAACTATATTCGTTCTTTGTTTTGACAGCTTGCATCTTGTGCATTCCCCGATATCTTTCCTGAGTTCTTCGAGCATAAGATCCCTGTCCGGCAATTGGCTTTTGAACGCCTCCAGATTAACAGGAAAATTTTCAATGCCAAACGCCTGATAACAGGCAAGCATTGACTTCAGATCGCGGAAAATATTGAGATCTGTACTCTCTTGATTTAGCGTTCGCCCCATTTAAGTTTTGTCCTTATTAATTCAAAATAATCCCTGTCTTTTGGTATAAGAAGTTTTGTCCGGAACCTGGATTTTTTGATCTCGATCACATCGTCTGTTCTGAGGGAAACCCCAACCTGCCCGTCGAGTGTCAGATAAACATCTTCACTTAAGGTTTTTAGTATTATTTTCAGCCTGAAATCGTCAGGCACTACCAAAGGCCTATTTGTCAGCGTATGAGAACAAATAGGAGTTACAATTATGGATTCAAGTGTAGGATAAAGAATCGGCCCTCCGGCCGACAAAGAATATGCTGTTGAACCTGTAGGTGTTGATAGTATCAGTCCATCGGCCTTAAAGGTCGTAACATAGATATCATTAATATATGTTTCCAGGTCAATGATCCTTGCGAGAGCGCCTTTGTTTATGACAACATCATTAAGAACTCTGTATTCTGATATTTGTTTGCCATCCCTTGTGATCTTCGCACTGAGCATCATCCTTTCTTCTATTACAGATTCTCCGGAAAGCAGTTTGTCCAATGAATTGAATAAATTTTCCCTGCTGATCTCTGTTATAAAGCCGAGGCTGCCGAGATTTATGCCGAGTATGGGAACTTCTCTTTCAGCTACAAGTCTGCTGACACTAAGCATAGTCCCGTCGCCCCCGAATACAATAACAATATCTGCAACAGAAGATATCTCAGCAAGTGAAAGGCCGCTGATATTCAGTTGCTCAGCAGTCTCTGGATCTACAAAAGCCTCATATCCTTTCTGAATCAGCCATGGAAGGAGCTTTTCGAGTATTTCATTTGGTTTCTCTTTGCCGGACTTACAGATTATGCCAATCTTCTTCATAAATTCCCTCTATTGTTATTTCTCTTTTATTTATGTCAACAGTTTTAATTTTCACTTTGATTGTTTTTTCAGGCAGCTCTTCTTCTATCTTCTCAGCCCACTCTATAACAGATACGGAATCCCCTCCGATGCAATCCCATATGCCTGTATTGTCAAGATCTTCATCAGTCTCGATCCTGTACAGGTCTATATGATAAAAAGCCGGATCAGATCTATATCCGGCAATGATAGTAAAACTGGCACTCGTGACATCTCTATTTTCTATTCCGTATGCACGAGCTATGCCCTTAACCAAAGTTGTCTTTCCTGCTCCCAACTCTCCGTAAAGCGCAGTGACATCCCCTGTCTTTAACATTTTTCCGATATTAAAGCCTATAGCTTCCGTCATCTCAGGACTGCTGCTTACCAGCTTCACCGAGTATTCCTTTGATGATATCTATTTTCCCGATGATCCCAATCAGCCTTCCTGAACTCATAACCGGCAGATGGTGGACACCTTTTTCTGATATTATTGTAGCAATATCCTGCAAAGAAGTTTCGGTATCAACAGTTATAACTTTTCTCGTGCAGATCTCTGATACTTTAGATGCTGACATACGTTTGATCTCAGCCTCTACAGTGCCGAATCCTTCAATCGGGATCATTGCATCAAACAGTCTTACTAATGTTGGGATGTGAAACCGTTTGTTCTGCTTGATAAGATCATTTTCTGTTACTATGCCGTATAGATTATTGTCAGCATCAACCACAGGAGCGCCGCCAATCCCCTTTTCAATAAACAGCCTTCCGAGAGCTTCTATGGTTGTCTCAGGTGAAACAGTAATAACTTCTGCTGTCATTATATCTTTTGCCTTTAACATAAA
>MHDW01000059.1:0-6895 GCA_001803645.1 Nitrospirae bacterium GWC2_42_7
ATTTCGATATGGAATTTTTATCAAAGAAAAAAACTTCGTAAAAGACCATTATAACCGGCAGTGTAAAGGCTATCTCCTTTGTTTTCATTGCAAGAACAGCAGAAAAAAGCGAAACAGCATATATCATTGTTTTTGAATATCCTGATCTAGTTTTTTGTTCTTCAACGATAGGATCCTGAACTATCATCAGCCGCCATTTGATGTATGAAACCAAAGAAAGCAAATAAAACATTGCTGCCATTGACGTAGCCCTCTGGACTATATAGGTCACAGCCTGTGTCTGGATTGGATGGCAAACAAAAATGAACGCAGAAGAAAAAGCTATAAACTGAGGAGAAAGCCTGGAATTGATAAAATAAGGTGTCTTGAATGTAAAGACAACAAAATAATATACAAGAACTGCATTAATTATATGAATTATGCTGTTTAAAAGGTGATAACTGAAAGGCCTTAAACCCGCAATGGCATAATTAATAGCAAACGTTATAAGAGTCAGATATCTGTTATTCGAAAAACCAATAAAAGAGGCTTTAAGATTCTTTATCGTTTCATTGTCAACTATTATGCTGTAGTCATCAAAGAAGAAAGGTGCATACAGGACATTCGAGTAAACAAGAAACCCCAGAAAAACAATCCCTGCAAGTCCCGGAAAAGTCAGTTTTTTTTTGTCTTTTCCGGAGATTTTATTTACCAGCACGGGCCGGTTCTGACATTATTCTGATCGATCGTGCAAGCTGCGTCTCCTGCTACTCTTCTGCCTGGTTTTGCATTAGCTGTGGCAGTAAAAGCCGTTGCAGCCCCTACTACAGTGTAATCGTAATTTAAATCCGTTGCACTCCCAGGCCTAAACCCCGGCAAAACTGTCTGCAAAGTAGTGGATAATTCATTATAAGCACCAGTAGTGCCGACATAAGTTCCATTTTCAGAAAAAAATTGCTCTTCCAATAATCTCAAATTCTGAAGATTGGAAGATCCTTCAGTTCTTGCAGCTTTCCTCTGCTGGCCTATATAGCCTGGGATTGCAACAGCAGCAAGAATTCCTATTATTGCGACAACTATTAAAAGCTCAACCAATGTTATGCCTTTTTTGTCCATTTTAAGCTCCTTATAATTTGTATTGTTTTATTATATAACATATCAGATCGTTTGTTTAGTACTTTATTTGTTATTGTAGCGAACTGTTGACAACAGAACAATTTATCATCTGGCAATATCTCTTTTTACGTGATTAGCAAACAAAGTTACAAACCCAGCGCCGTTATTCTATTTCTTTCTCCAGGGAATAATATCAGAAGCAAAAAAATGCCTGCAGGAAAAAGCAGACCCCATTCCGACACTAATAATGGCGCATATGAATTCCATACCTGAACTACTGCAAACAGAATAATGCAAGAAAAAAACAAACTTGTTTTTACCGGCTGTTTTTTAAATATATTTATTATTTTATTGTCTTGCTGCATATTAGGAGCTAGTCAGTCCTTGCTGAAAAAATTAATAGCGTCTCTTACTTCCGCAAGGTCAACCTGCGTATTAAGGCAAGGGCCAAAAGGCCTCTTGTTCGATATGCCCAATACAGGGATAGGATATGTATCAACCAGACCGTGTGAAAGATCTCTCTCGCAGGCAACAGCAATTATAGCTTCCGGTTTTGCCTCACTTACGATCTTCCTTGCGATAGTGCCCCCTGTTGCAACAAAGAGATTCAGTTCATTCTCATCAGCTATCTCGATAAGGTCTTTAATCTCGCATCTCCCGCATCTTTCACAGTTATAGATATTGTGTGTAAGTCGTATAGTGCATTCATCTGTCTGAAGGCAGTGGGGAAGGAGCAGGAGTATCTTTTTTGTCTTTATGTTCTCCTTCTTGACCAATCGGTTATTCAGGTTGATCACAAACCTCTGAAAAACTTCTTTCCTGCCTTTAAAAAAAGCGCTTATGAACATAAGAACAGGATAGAGCACTCTGAGGACCATTCCTCTAAGCATTTTATATGGCATCAAAGGACGCACCTTCTTTTAATCGTCTTCCATTCATAAACGCAGTTGCAGACATCTTCTTTTTACCATCAGGTTTTACCTCCAGAACAGACAATATTCCTCTGCCTGTTCCGACATATATCTCTTCTCCGGCGATCTTTTCTATCCTGGCGCTGACCGGTTTTTCGATGTTATCAATGGCTCTTGCCTTGATGATATTAATTCTTTCTTTTCCAAGATAGCAATACGCTCCGGGCCATGGATATATTCCGCGTATCAGGTTGAATATTTCTATAGCAGGCAATGACCAGTCTATCCTGCCGTCTTCCTTTTTCAGCGGCGGTGCATAACTCGGCTCGCCTGTTTGTGGAACAGGCCTTATCGAATTGTCCTTTAATCCGCTTAGAGTTTTCATAAGAAGGGAAGCGCCGGTCTCTGAAAGTTTTAAGCTGAGAGTTAAAGCATTGTCATCGTCCTTTATTTCCGTCTCTTCTTTCAAAAGCATATCTCCGGTATCAAGCCCCTCATCCATAAGCATAGTAGTAATGCCCGTTGTCTTTTCGCCTTTAATAATACTCCACTGTATCGGTGCTGCGCCCCTGTATTTAGGAAGGAGTGATGCGTGAACATTTATACATCCAAGCGGGGGGAGTTTTAATATTGCCGGAGGTATGATCCTGCCGTAAGCAACAACCACTATCACATCAGGCTTTAACTCTGAGAGGCTTTTACAGAAATCATCCGAACGTATGCCTGAAGGCTGTATAATATGCAACCCTTTTGATAAAGCGAATTCTTTTACAGGCGGCTGTGACAACTTATGTCCCCTTCCCTTTAGTTTGTCAGGCTGAGATACTACGGCAACCACATCCTCTCCTGCTTCAACAAGAGCTTTCAGCGAAGGGACTGCAAAATCAGGGGTTCCGAAATAAATTATTCGCATGAAAAGTATTTATTCTTGGTTGATTTTATCTAATTTGGCGGCTTTTTTATAGCGCTTCTTGAAAAACTCTCTTTTTAAGGGGCTTATCCTGTCGATAAACAGGACGCCGTCAAGGTGGTCTATCTCATGCTGCAATGCTATCGCAAGGAGCCCCTCTGCCTCTATCTCAAAAGGCTTACCCTGCCTGTCCACTGCATTTACCAGTACCTGCTCTGCACGTTCGACCTTAGCAGTATAATCCGGAACACTGAGGCACCCTTCTTCGAACTCTATGATTCCTTCTTTGTTTGAGATCACAGGATTGATCAGGACGATCAAAGGGAACTTATCTTCTTTTGAGCTTATATCCAACACAGCAAGCCTCTTCGAAACACCGACCTGCGGAGCTGCAAGACCCACGCCTGGAGCAGCATACATTGTCTCGATCATATTGTCTATAAGGCTCTGAAGTTCGTCATCTATGGAATCTACAGGTGATGTCTTCTTCTTCAGAATTTTGTCAGGATATTTTTTTATCTCTAATATAGCCATATAATAATTATAAGATATTTCGTATCATTGGGTCGATAGGACTTAAATGAGCCTTCAGTTATGCATAGAAAATGAGGGGTTACTGCAGAGGGTATACATTCAGAGAAGAGTGAACGACTGCAATAATCCCCTCCTTACCAATGGGGCCTGCCTGCCGGTAGCACAGGAGGTTTTGGCTGATTTTCCAATACCCCTCCCAGCTTCACCTTATAAAGGGGAGGAGTTACCCCCTTGACTGAAGAGTCAGTACAAGGATAATATTCAAGAAGTTCACCTAATGGACAAATTATGTTTAATTCAGGAGGTTAGTCATGAAGCTTAGTAAGAGTAAAGGTTTTACACTCATTGAGGTAATCGTTGTTGCAGGCATCATTGCTATTCTTGCCGGTATTTTGGTCCCTATGATTTTCAAGGAGATAGATGAGTCGAAGATCACCAGAGCTTCTGCTGATATCAGGTCAATCTCATCAGCTATTTTTGTTTTTAGAAAAGATATAGGCCAGTGGCCTGTTATGGATAATACCTGTACAGCAAATCTCACCTTACTTGTTGGTGATGGCAATGTTCCAAATGGCGCTGTGGCCCACGGGTTCGATCAGACCGCACAGAGTTCTTATAATGACCATCTTCCGCAGGATGTGAATGGATGCTACGCCAACTGGAAGGGCCCCTATATTGCCAGAATCTCTGCCGACCCCTGGGGGAACGCATATATCACAAATGCAAAAGAATTTTCAGGCACATCGGACCCTGTCTGGATAATCTCTGCAGGACCAAATGCTGTGATTGACACTAATAATACAGATTCACAGATTGCCAGCGATGACATAGGACTTAGGTTAAAATAGCTTTTAAATTCCGACGGTTTTTTGCAGTATTAAATAAAGAAGCAATGCTCCTGCAGCATGGAGATTGCTTCTTTATTATTTTTTACAGTATTTTACTTAATAAATATCAGCCGTGTTATAATCAAACAGTATTATTTATCAAAAAGGTTGCCATTATTATTTAAATGGCATACTAATTGCTACATATTGTATAGAGGCGAAGATGAAAAGAAAAATGTCAGCAGTGTTTTCCTTAATGTTTTCAATGCTATTGACAGGTATTGCCTTTTCTGCAGTTCCACCTTCCATAACCCCTGTGGATGTTTACACGCTTTCTTCGGACAGTCCTGCGCGAATTGCCGCAGATAATGAGGGTAAAATATATGTAACAATTCCTGAGAATGGTCTGGTCAAAGTTTTTTCCAATAATGGTCTGTCGTTAGGTAGTCTCAACATCGTGGAATCACCGTTGGGCATTGCTATTGATCAATCCGGAAGGCTGTACATAACTGATACAATAAACAACAATTCAGGAGTATACGATTCAGACGGACATCTGTTTTTTAAACTCGGCAGCGGTGACGGTGAGTTTGCTTTTCCAAATGCCATAGCTGTTTCAGTCACAGACAAGATTTATGTGACAGACAGTGCTCTCAACATGGTAAAGGTATATTCAACTTCAGACGGCGCATATCTAAACAGCTTTGGTTCAAATATTCTTAGATACCCAACCGGCATTACAATTGATGAAGCCGCAGGGGAAGTTTTTGTTATTGACTATAATAATCTCTACATAAGAATTTATGACCTTGACGGCAATCTGAAAAGAAGTATAAAAGGCGGCGGCGGTATGATGGGCGCAGGGAAACTTCTTATGCCGCTTGGCCTTGCATTGGACAGTACACGGCTCTATGTAACAGATGCCTTTAATAGCGTTGTGGCAGTATTTGATAAAACAAACGGGGCTTTCTTGAGTTATATTGGGAATTACGGAAGTGGTCCTATTGAGTTCAAAACACCTTCAGGCATCGCAATAGACAAAGACGGCAAGATGTTTGTGTCCAATACCAATAACCAGAGGATCGATGTCCTTGGCATAGATGTATTTAACAACATTAAAATTTCACCCGCAGAACTGGATTTTGCCGTGTATGCAAAGGGGCCGTCGGTTACGCAAGCTGTTAATTTAATTTCAGATGTAACCAGCACAACATGGGATGCGACAGTATCAGAACCATGGGCTTCCCTTTCTGCTTATTCAGGAACAACCTCGTCATCTGTTGATGTGACCGTCGACCCTTCAGGGGTCCTGCCCGGGAATTACAATGTTGATGTCGAATTCAAGACATCATCCGGAGTAGTAGCACTGTTAAAACTGAACGTAGAAGTTATAATGCCAGTGCTTTCAATAGCACCTTCTTCATTTAATTTCACATATCAAAAAAATTCCACAAACTTCCCTTCCGGAGCTTTACTGATCAGTTCAATCGGTGCTGTTCTGCCATGGTCAGGTTACACAACTGCAGAATGGCTTACTCTTGAAAATGTTGCAGGCACAGCCCCTTCAACAACAGGTATCAGCGTCAATAACAATATCAGCAGCTTTGCTCTTGGTACTTATACCACGTCTATTGGAATAGATGCAGGAACTAATGTGATCGGAAGTCCTGCCTCTGTCAGTGTAACTGTGAATGTTGTAGACGCAGGAGATATTAAGGTCACAACTAACCTTGATGAGGCACTATTTAATATTACCGGGCCGCAGAACGTTTCAGGTTCAGGCAAATCATGGACAGAAACTAATGTAATGACCGGAACTTACACTATTTCCTTTGATCATATCAGCGGATATGTCAGGCCGTACAGCAGAAGTTTTACAGTAGAGTCGGGCAAAACAGCCGAGATAATTGCGGAGTATACAGGTAAAAAGGCAGTAACACATATTGTTGCCGGCTCAGGCGGGAGCAAAGGAAAAGAACTCTCTGTGCTTACTTTAACAGGCGACAAGGTATTTTCAGTAGTTCCTTTTCATAAGTCTGAGAGCGTAAGGGTCGCTGTCGGGGATCTGGATAAGAGCGGCACTGATAAGATTGCAGTAACAGACTATGTAAGAAGTCTGAAGGTTTATTCATTTGAAGGGACAGAACTGGCTTCCTTGGAGTTATCCAAATCTTACAAGGGCGCAGATATAGCAGTCGGCGATATAGATAATGACGGCAAGACAGACATTCTTGTAGCTGTAAAGAACAGTAATATCACCAGTATTGAACAGCGCAGGGTAGTAAAAGTCTTTAATTATTCCGATGGACAGTTACAGGAAAAGGCGGTACTATTTACAGAGAACATAATGAACGAATTTTCGATAGCACTTGGAGATATAAATGGAGATGGTATACTGGAAGTGATACTGGCTGATTCAGATAATATCAGGGCCTTCAGTATAAATGCTGCGGAAAGTAGACTTACAGAGATATGGACTGTTAAATCAGGATCCAAATACCTTCCGCGTATTGCAGCAGGTGATATAGATGACGATGGCCTTGACGAGATAGGCCTGAGTATAACGCAGGCTATAAGCAAAAAGGTGGAAGACCCGGTGATCAGGATCCTGAATGGTT
>MHDW01000059.1:7038-9884 GCA_001803645.1 Nitrospirae bacterium GWC2_42_7
GATGGATAGTATGTACGGTGTGAATATAAGTTTGGGAAGGTTTAGCGAATAGATTGTTGGACTAATAAACGGAGAGTATATGAAACGACTATTTATCTTAAGCTTAACAATAGTTTTGCTTTTGTTTTTAGTGGAAATAACTCTTGCGACTGACTCCCCTCATACCGATAATATCAATAACCCTACAACCTTCCTGAATGTTGGCTGCAACAAGTGCCATACTCTTCATAGTGCTCCCGGCACAGGGCTTACTTTGGTAGCCGGCAATGCAAATCTTTGTATGTCCTGCCATAATTCATCAGGCGGTCAGGCTAATGCAAAACCTTTCACATCCGCTGAAAACTCAAATGTAATACCCGGTACAAGCGGGAGGCAGCACAGATGGGACGGTGTTATGCCGGCTTCATCAAGCCCTTCGAATACCTACGGATTAAGACCAGTCAGTGAACTTGGCAGTACTCTTAAGAGCAGACTTGCGGGTTTCAGTAATGTTGTGGTCTGCTCTATATGCCACAATCAGCATTCACAAGTAGGCGCTGCATGGGACCCGTATTCTGCCGGGGCGTACACCGGACTGAGGGGTGGAGATGCGGGCTATGCAACTTCTGTTGGAACAACTTCTACAATTAATGATTCAACAAAATCAGCTTACTGGACGAATAATATTTGGGCAGGATACTCTGTTATGATGACTGCGGGCACAGCAGCCAACAGAAGGCAGGTGCGGCCGATATCAAGCAATACGGCAACCCAGATCACTGTTTCGCCGGCATTTCCAAGTGCAACAGCGCTTAATGACAGATATGAGATAATAGGAAGACATTTTCTGAGAGACAACAATGATATGAACCAGTTATGTGAGGACTGCCACTATTACAGGGTTCAGAGCCACACTACAGTTGAGGGTCCAGGAGACGGCATAAAGGTATTCAGCCATCCGGTTGGACAGGCCCTGAATGCAAACGCAAAAGGCTATGACAGGGCTGCTCCGCTTGATGCAAATGGTTCTGCGCAGAGCGGGGCAAGATTTGCTAACGGAGCTGAAACCCCATCAGACAATACAACAAATAATCTTGTTGTTGAGAGCACGACAAGCAAGATACGCTGTCTTTCCTGTCACAGGGTCCATTATACTGATTCCAACGGCTTTGCTGTGCATGGGCCATGAGGAGATTATTCATGAAAAGTCTTAATAATATTCCGAGGGAATTCATACTAATCTTTCTTGCGTCTATAACAATGAGTTTTATTTTTACTACACTTACCCATGCAGCAGCCCCACAGCCTACGGTCAGTATTATAAACCCTAAGCCCGGAACATCAGTTTCTCCGACTGTCATCAGCTTAAGACCTACAACAAATGATTTCAAAGTCCAGATAAAGGTCTGGAATGATGATGCTATCAGCGCCAATACAGTACAGGTAGGCTATTATACAGGCGCTACGCCTGACGCAGGACCATTTACATGGGTTACAGCAACGCTTAATACGAATTATCCTAATGCTGCCAATTATGGTGTTTACGAAGCCTGGTTGAGTCCTCCGGTTGGAAATTACTATCTTATGGCAAGGGCTTCAGAAGATGGTGGAGCTACCTATGGTTATTCGAGAGACAACAGAACCGGCAACGATGCCCGATATTTTTATGTTAGTGTAAAAGCCGCCGATACAGGCACCGGCATGCTTTTGGGCAGGGATTCATCGAGCCAGCTCTGTCTCGATTGCCATGATTTAGCGACCCATTCGAGCGAGACAACGGATGCCGGCTACGGGAACTGGCAGTTCGTATGTCTTGAATGTCACACACCTCATTCTACAAAGAACATTTATTTAATTAATGGTGCAATAACAACGCCAAACAGCGGCAGTAAGTCAGTTGTTTTCTATAATAATACCGGAGATGCAGTAAGCAGCTATGTAAATTCTACTGCAGGAGGCTCTACAACCGGCATATGCCAGGTCTGTCATACACAGACTAAAGATTCAGCCACATCAAATGCAAGATGGAGAAACTCAGGAAATTCAGACCCTTCACATTACCAGGCAGGCGGACCAAACAGCACCCAGAAATGCACAAGCTGTCATATTCATACAAGTGGATTTAAGGGTAGTTGTGACACATGTCACAATTCACCTCCAACAACCGGAAAACATGCAGCACATTTTGCAGCCGGCAATGTTAATTACGGAACAACTGCAATTCAGTCAACAACTTCTGCATACGGCTTCAGCTGCGGCATCTGTCATTATGGTGCGCATCTGAATACTCTGCCTCAACTGCCCAATCCTCATACTGTTGAAGTTATATTCTCGGGCATTGGCACGCAGGACAGCGCCGGCAGCGCTTCATTTGCGCCGGCAGCATTTTCTATCGATGACCCGGGCAGGGGCTGGACGTTTAATTACAGCGACGGAACATGTTCAAGTGTATACTGCCACGGGAAATATCCCGGCAGCGGAAAAAATGCAGCAGTTAATTTTAATACTGGCACGGCAGTATGCGGTTCATGTCATGAGGCATCGAATACCACTGTTCCGGCGAGTGGCTCGCATAATAAACATTCGGTAACTGGTTATTATGAATTCGAATGTACTATATGTCATAAGACCATAATAAGCGGTTCCGGTCCGAGTTATACAGTCGCAGATAAAAGCAAGCATCTAAACGGTTATGTGGATTGGAACTTTGACACTACTGATCCCAGGGCTTCGGGCGGCGCTTACAGCATTGCTTCAGGCGCTGGCATGCCTTCGGATGGAACAACACCCCGGGCTTACGGCTCCTGCAACAGCATTTACTGCCATTCAAATGTGCAGCCTGAAGGCGGCGCAGGCGGGCCATCTGC
>MHDW01000060.1:0-4466 GCA_001803645.1 Nitrospirae bacterium GWC2_42_7
AACTCCGGCCGAAGATCTCGTCAATGATGAGTATTATGCTGGAATCCATAGCAATTAATGTTTCGATATCTTCGATAAGAGTCAAATCGTGTCTTAAGGAACGTATATACTGCAGATACTTTTCATAACTGACCGGGCGTTTCTTGCCTTCATAATCAAGAGGATTCCCTATATAATAAACATTGGCCTTGTCTTCCACAGCCACTATGGTATGAGTGATCTTGCCGACACCTTCTATGCCGCGTATAAGAATATTTTTATGAATTTCCATGGCCTTTCTGATATTGTCCGGATTAATAGCAGTAAACTCGATATTGAGGCTTTCATCTTTCATATTTTTTATTGTAACACTGAATATGGATTTTGTAACTTAAAAGTTTGATGCTCTCGCAAAAAGTCCTCAGTGCCGTCATTGCGAGGAGCGCAGCGACGTGGCAATCCAGTTTTATCAATTAGTTATGAACTGCGAGATTGCTTCGCTTCGCTCGCAAAGACGCCTTTCTGGACTCTTTACGGGTTTGTCAGGTTTAAAATATTTCTTTATGATATTTGATTAAAACCAATTTTATCAGTTAATATTTCAAACAATTTTCTTTGGAGAGGTGGCCGAGTGGCTGAAGGCGCACGCCTGGAAAGCGTGTGTGCGCTAATCCCGCACCCAGGGTTCAAATCCCTGCCTCTCCGCCATTTAGAGGTCGTGAAAAGTGAATAGTCCAGAGAATAATACAAACTGCGGTTGTTTTTCTCCTTAAAACCATCTCCTGCTAAAACAAGGTATAATTTTCTAATTATCTGATTCATGGCTCTGGTATAATATCTATATCATATTTTCAGAGGGAGCAGAAGATCTATGGCTAATGAAGACCTCTCTAAATTAAAGATAGAAAAGCCTGGTCCGGGTGTATACAGGTCAAAAACTAAAAGGCCTTTATTGTATATTGCCTTAGTGGTCGTGGTTGTAATAGTAGCAGCACTATATTTCACAGGTATACTCTCGCCTGCTGTTGAGGTCGAGACTGCCAGTGTTAGTCTTGCTTATCCATCTCAGGGGATAACTATTTTGAATGCCAGCGGCTATGTAGTTCCGCAGAGGAAGGCCGCGGTTGCATCCAGGATAACAAGCCGTCTTGTATCTCTGTCAGCAGAAGAGGGGAACATCGTTAAAAAAGGAGATGTGCTGGCAAAACTGGAAAACGAAGATGCGATTGCCACAAGAGAACAGGCAGCAGCAAACCTCAAAGTTTCTCAGTCTGATCTTGAACAAACAAAGGCTGAGCTTCGCGACGCAGCAATAAATTTTGACCGGTTCAAAGAATTGTCGAAGGAAGGGCTTGTATCAAAATTTGACTATGATTCTGCAGACCTGCGCTTCAGAAAGGCGTCTTCAGCAGTTGCAGGGGCAGAGTATTCTGTTAAGGCAAATAACGCAGCTCTTCAGGGAGCTGATGTCACGCTGGGATATTCGTATATCCGTGCACCTTTTGATGCAGTTGTTCTGACCAAGAATGCTGATATCGGAGACATTATTACTCCTCTTGGAGCAGCGGCAAATGCACAGGCATCTGTTTTTACTCTGGCTGATATGGCGTCATTACAAGTTGAGGCTGATGTTTCTGAATCAAACCTTGAACAGGTGAAAAAGGGACAGCCGTGCGAGATACAGTTAGACGCTTTCCCTGATTCGCGTTTCAGGGGTGAGGTGTATATGATAGTGCCTACTGCTGACCGCACCAAGGCAACTGTTATGGTCAAGGTCAGATTTATTGATCATGACAGCCGTATTCTGCCTGAGATGAGCGCGAAGGTCGCTTTTTTGCAGAGGCCTGTAACTTCTGAAGAGCAGAAACCGCGCACTGCTATTAATCCTTCCGCAATTATTACCAGCAGCGGGAAAAAGCATGTGTTTCTCGTCAAAGGGGATCAGGTAATTGAGACCCCCATAACTACAGGGGAACAGATAGGGGATATGATAGAGGTTATAAGCGGGATAAAGACAGGAGACAAGATAGTCCTGAAGCCTCTTGATAAGCTTAAGAACGGCTCAAAGATAAAGTTTGCCGCTAAGTAACAATCCAATGGAAACAAAAAAACCTATTGTAGAAATAAAAAACCTCTTTAAGTCTTATCGCCGCGGAAGCCAGATAATTCCTGTTCTGCAGGACATTACGCTTGATATTGCTGAAGGCGAGTTTATGGCATTGATGGGACCTTCAGGGTCCGGCAAAAGCACTTTGTTAAACCTCATAGCAGGGATCGACAAAGCTGACAGCGGAACCATAAGGATCGGCGATGTTGATATTACTAAACTTTCAGAGACAGAGCTTGCTCTCTGGAGGAGCAGTAATGTCGGGTTTATCTTCCAGTTTTATAATCTTATTCCTGTGCTTACTGCATTTGAAAATGTCGAACTGCCTTTGACTCTCACCGGTCTTTCAAGGAAACAGAGGAAAGAGCATGTAAGTATGGCGCTTGAGGTTGTTAACCTTTCTGACAGGATGGACCATTACCCTGGACAGCTCTCAGGAGGACAGCAACAGCGCGTTGCAATAGCGCGTGCTGTTGTAACTGACCCTGCAATACTTGTAGCTGATGAGCCTACAGGAGACCTTGACCGTGTCTCAGCTGAAGACATCCTCGGGCTGATGGAGCGCCTTGTCCATGAATTGGGCAAGACAATAATCATGGTGACACATGATCCCAGGGCTGCGAAAAAGGCGCATATAATCAAGCATCTCGACAAGGGTGTTCTGAATGAATATAGTCAGTCTGCTCTATAGAAACGCATTCCGCCACAAGCTGCGTACTTTTTTGACCATTCTCGGCATGACCATAGCCATACTTGCCTTCGGCCTCCTGAGGACAGTGATAAGTGCATGGTATGCAGGTGTTGAGGCGTCATCTGCAAGCCGCCTTGTAACAAGAAGTTCGATATCGATAATCTTCCCGCTCCCGATCTCTTACAAGGATAAGATAAAGGAGATAAAAGGTGTAAAGATCGTATCCTACGGCAACTGGTTTGGCGGATATTATATCGATGAAAAAAACTTTTTCCCGAACTTCGCTGTTGAACCTAAAAGCTATCTGGAGTTATATCCTGAGTTTGTGCTTTCTCCTGAGCAGAAGGCGGCCTTTATCCGTGACAGGAGGGGTTTTATAGCAGGCCGTAAACTTGTTTCAAGGTTCGGCTGGAAGCTCGGCGATACAGTTACGCTGAAAGGCACTATCTTTCCCGGCAACTGGGATTTTGTGCTCCGGGGGATATACAGCGGGAAATATGACACTACTGATGAGACCCAGTTTATCTTTAACTGGGAATATCTGAATGAAACAATGAAGAAGACCGTGCCCCGCCGCGCAGATATGGCAGGGTTCTATATGATAGGGCTTACTGACGCAAACATGGCGTCAGATGTTTCTGTTGAAATAGATAAGACCTTTAAGAATTCCATTGCAGAGACCCTGACCGAAACTGAAAAAGCGTTCCAGTTGGGTTTTGTGTCAATGACCGAAGCGATTGTTATTGCGATACAGCTCGTTTCTTTTGTTGTAATAATCATAATCATGGCAGTAGTGGCCAATACAATGGCCATGACTGCGCGTGAACGGATCGGAGAATATTCAGTGTTAAAGACGCTCGGGTTCGGGAAATGGCATATTGCAGGGTTGATATTCGGAGAATCTCTCTTTATCACAATGACTGGCTGTGCAATCGGCATACTGCTGACTTTTCCTGCTGCAAAGATTTTTTCCAGCGCCTTAAGCGCTTTCTTCCCTATTTTCTTCGTATCTGTCAAAACTATCTACATGGACATAATCTCAGCTGTTATTGTCGGCATAGCAGCTTCGATAATCCCTACATACCGTTCGATAAATGTGAGAATAGCAGACGGCCTGAGGAAAATTGGGTAATGAAAATACCAATTTCATACAGCTTCAGAAACCTCTGGACACGCAGGCTCACAACTATTCTTACAGCCTCTGGCATGGCCCTTGTTGTATTTGTCTTTGCCGCTATTCTTATGCTTTCCGAGGGGCTCAGGAAAACACTGGTGGATACAGGCTCATATGATAATGTTGTGGTGATCAGGAAGGCGGCTGAATCAGAAGTGATGAGCGGGGTTGACCGGCCGCAGGCCGCGATAGTCGAGACCCAGCCTGAAATAGCTGTAGGACCTGACGGAAGGCAATTGCTTGCAAAAGAACTTGTTGTGCTTATTAATCTGCCCAAGCGAGACACCAACAAACCGTCCCATGTTGTTATAAGAGGCATAAGCGGGGCTTCCCTCTTATTGCGGCCCCAGGTCAGAATTCTTGAGGGGAGAATGCCCCGTCCCGGATCATCAGAGATAATCGCAGGAAAAAGTATTGCAAAAAGGTTTAAGGGAGGCGGCATTGGAGAGGTGCTCAGGTTCAGCATGAGGGACTGGCGCGTAGTTGGCATATTTGAAGCAGGCAATACCGGCTTC
>MHDW01000060.1:4483-8600 GCA_001803645.1 Nitrospirae bacterium GWC2_42_7
TGATGCTGATCAGCTCATGCAGGCCTTCCGCAGGCCGGTGTATTCATCAGTGATATTCAGACTACGTGATTCTTCAGAGTTCGAAAAGGCCAAAGCGCGTATTGAAAATGATCCCAGGCTTACGCTTGAGGCAAGGAGAGAGACAAAATACTATGCTGACCAGTCTGAGATAATGGCGAAGTTCCTCCGCATACTAGGTCTGTCCCTGACAATTATATTCTCTCTCGGCGCTGTTATAGGCGCGATGATAACAATGTATGCTGCTGTTGCAAACCGCACTGCAGAGATAGGCACGCTCCGCTCCCTTGGTTTTGGCAGAAGGAACATCCTTGCTGCGTTCATTATTGAGTCTTTGTTCCTTGGATTAACAGGCGGGTGTATCGGACTTTTCTTCGCATCCTTTCTTCAGTTATACACTGTGTCGACCATGAACTTCCAGACATTTTCTGAACTCGCGTTTTCCTTTACCCTTACCTTCGAGATAATCTATAAGTCCATTGCATTCTCACTCATAATGGGATTCGTCGGCGGAGTTCTTCCTGCTGTCAGGGCCGCACGCATGAATATAGTGGATGCACTCAGAGCAGCTTGAGATTTTAGAAAATCCTAAAAAAACATATGGATATGCTAAAATACATCTCACAAAAAACCATGAGTGATTAATGCTCTCCGGTCAAAATTATATGTAAGAATGGATTCATTTTTCACTGTTTTTTGCAGTCTGGGAGCGGCCCTGCGCAACAGGCGGGTGTGAACCTCGTCAGATCCGGAAGGAAGCAGCGATAAGCATTTTTTCTGTGTGCCGCAGCAAGTTGTTCCCGGGCTGCACAAAGCAGTGAAACTAAGAACTAAGAACTGAGAACTATTTAATGAGCTACCTTGTATTAGCAAGAAAATGGAGACCAAAGGGTTTTGATGACCTGATAGGCCAGGAGCCCATCATGCATATCCTTAAGAATGCTATCTCTCAGGGACGCATAGCCCATGCATATCTCTTTTCAGGGCCGAGGGGAGTCGGCAAAACATCCACTGCCCGCATTCTTGCAAAAGCCTTAAACTGCAAGGACGGGCCTACTTCTGATCCATGCGGGACATGCGAGTCATGCACTGCGATAACAGGAGGCTCTGCAATTGACGTAATAGAGATCGATGGCGCATCAAATAACAGCGTTGATGACATAAGGGACCTCAGGGAAAAGGTGAAATACTCCCCGTCAAGCGGAAAATTCAAGGTTTATATAATAGACGAAGTGCATATGCTCTCGGGTTCAGCGTTCAATGCTCTTTTGAAGACCCTCGAAGAACCACCGTCACATGTAGTTTTTGTCCTTGCAACAACAGAGATGAAGAAAATTCCGGCAACTGTGCTTTCACGTTGTCAGCATATGCCTTTCAGGAGAATATCCAGCAGCGAGATAAAAACAAGGCTCAAGCTGATAATTGAGTCAGAAGGCATAAGCATCTCTTCTTCAGCATTAACCCTTATAGCAAGGGCTGCTGACGGCAGCATGCGCGATTCTCTTACGATCCTTGATCAGCTTTCTTCGTTCTCTTCTGAGATCAGTGAAGAGAATGTCAAAGGACTGCTGGGAATTGCAGACATTGGAATGCTTGCAGGGATATCAAAAGCTGTGATCAAAGGAGACAGAGAGGCAATTCTCGATACTATCAGCATTCTCACTGAACAGGGTACTGATATCAAATCTTTTACAAAGGAGCTTGTCCAGTTTTTCAGGAACCTCCTGGTTGCAAGCATAATAAAAAGGCCTGAAGATTACCTGGATCTAAGCGATGAGGAGATCTCCGGTGTTAAGGATATCATAGCACTGTCATCGGATAACCAGCTGACGCTTATGCTATCTGAGATAATGAAAGCAGAGACAGAGGTCAGGAATTCTTCATCACCAAGGCTGGCTCTGGAGATGGCTCTTATCAGAGCAAGTTTCCTTAGTTCCATGAAACCGATCAAAGAGATCATCGAGAATATCGACAAATACAGCAGACAGTTTACAGGGACAGTCTCAGATGCCCCGGTCATTAAAAGCCAGCTAGAAGAGAAAAGCAATATTTCTGTTGGTGAAGATACTAAAAAGTACATAAGTAAAACCCCCTCACCCTCCAGCGGAGATAACGCCCCCGCCTTTGGCACCCCCTCTTATCTTAAGAGGGGGAAGGGGGAGTTAATTTCCCCTCCCTTGAGGGCCTATGGCTTGGAGCCAACGGCTCATAGAGGAGGGGATGAAGGGGAGGGTGATGCTGATACAGAAGAAAATGAGAAAGAAGATACAGAAGAAGATGTTGTTGAGGCAGAGACGACTGAAACTCCTGCGATCAGTGAACCTCTGGAAGTTCCAGTAAAGGACACTGACATTTCTTCTTCATGGAAGCGGGCGATCGAGAAAATGGAGGCTCCTTTGGCATCCAAGCTTTCACAGGCAGAGTTTGAATTAACCGGAGAAGAGTTTTTGCTTACTCTTAACGGAGGACAGGCACTTTTTGAGGACGCTATAAAAAAGAACCTGAGATCAATAGAGAAGGTATTATCAGAGGAATATGGCAAGACATTAAGTGTTAAGCTTGTGACTATAAATAAAAAGAGTCCGGGAAGGAAAGATATCAGGGAAAAGGTCATGAAAGAGCCTGTGATCAAAGAGGCGCTTGAACTCTTTGAAGGCAGGATAGTAGATATAACACCGAATAATGTAAATGAAAAGTGAGAAATAAGAACTAAAAACTGAGAATGAGGAAGTGAGAACTGGGAAATTATATTTCCTATTTCTTATTTCCTGTTTAAATGAGGAGGAGAATATGTCTAAGAAGATGCTTGGTGATCTGATGCGTCAGGCCCAGAAAATGCAGGAAGAGATGATGAAGGCACAGGAGGAGGCAAAGAAAAAAACAGCAGAGGCAACAGCCGGAGGCGGAATGGTGACTGTTGTCGCAAGCGGGGCTGGCGAGATCATTTCTATGAAAATTGAGAAAGATGTTGTTAACCCGGAGGATGTGGAGATGCTTCAGGACCTTATTATCGCTGCGTCAAATGAGGCCCTCAGACGGGCGCAGGAGATGGTGAGCGAAGATATGTCAAAGCTTACAGGCGGCATGCAGATACCGGGACTGGGTAACCTGGGGAATATGCTCGGCAGATAAGAAAAACAGTGAGATTTATTGAAATATGGCAAACATAAAAGGACATAATATTTTTGCTCATTCCAGGTCTTCGACCTCCGAGGTGGATTTCTCAGATACAATCAAAAATTTCTTGAAATCCATAGTCTGTAAAGATTTTATAATCTCCTGTTTCCAAGTATTGTGTCGTTGTCTGAAATGTTGGATCTTATACATTCAAGCAATTTTTTCCGTATCTGAGAAATCTTTGAATTGTGCGGGCTGGGGGTTTGTATAAATACCTGCCTGCCGGCAGGCAGGTCGCCCAAATAAAACCGCTCAAATACTATGTCCTTTCAGTGCTAATTAAAATTTATGGATCGAGTAGGTTAGTATATGCATGGAATAATAGACAATCTTGTAAATGAACTGACACGCCTTCCGGGAATCGGGAGGAAGACAGCGCAACGACTTGCTTTTTTTATTCTCTCGATGCCTGATGCAGAGGCCCTCTCAATTGCAGAGGCGATACATAAGGTCAAGGAAAAAGCGCGTTTCTGCAGCCATTGTTTTAACATTACTGAGAATGAAGTCTGCGAAATATGCAGTGATGATTCACGTGACAGAAGCAGGCTCTGTGTAGTTGAAGAACCGAGCAATATACTTGTGATAGAAAGGGTAAAGAGCTTCCATTGTCTCTACCATGTCCTTCTTGGCGCATTATCTCCTATTGACGGAATAACACCTGACAGGCTGAAGATAAGGGAGCTTGTTGACAGGGTCAGGAACAATTCTGTGCAGGAGGTCGTGATCGCAACAAATCCGAACACAAAAGGTGAGATCACAGCACAGTATATAAAAGAAGTTCTTAGTCCTCTGGGTGTTAAGGTGACCCGCATTGCCTATGGACTTCCGATGGGAAGCGATATAGAGTTTGCTGATGAAGTGACTCTCAGCAAGGCACTGGAAGGCCGCAGGGAAATATGATATTCTGCCAGTAAATCTCGCC
>MHDW01000060.1:8647-9292 GCA_001803645.1 Nitrospirae bacterium GWC2_42_7
ACTGAATCACCCCCTCCCTAACCCTCCCCCCTCAAGGGAGAGGGAACTATAGGGACACTCCACAGTCCCGGAAGCTTTCGGTATGGGTATTGAAAAGTTACTAAAATATAGTCTGCTATTTTTTTAAAAGGGAGATACTATGGACGAAAAACCTGAAGGAGCTATTCTTCAAAGAGATAAAAAAACATATGCGATCGTTCCGAGAGTTCCGGTGGGGATTCTAACGCCTGATATTCTCGAAAAGATGGCTCAGGTCGCACGCAAGTATAAAGTGCCTGCCATAAAAATAACATCCGGACAGAGGATAGCTTTTGTTGGAATACAACCAGAGGATGTTCAGAATGCATGGAAAGACCTTGATATGCAGATCGGTCCTGCTGTGGGGCTCTGCGTGCATTATGTGCAGGCATGTCCCGGCAATACATTCTGCAAGTTCGGGCAGGGAGATTCTCTCGGTTTAGCAGTAAAGATAGAGGAGATGTATGTTGGAAAGAGTGAGCAGATGCCTGGCAAGACAAAAATAAGTGTCTCAGGATGCAAGCTGAATTGTGCAGAAAGTTATTTGCGTGACATTGGGGCTTTTGCTTCAGCAAAAGGCTGGTGTATTGTGGTTGGCGGAAATTCAGGAGGAAGGCCGAGGATAGG
>MHDW01000061.1:0-6911 GCA_001803645.1 Nitrospirae bacterium GWC2_42_7
AGCGCTAATCCATACTGCAAGAAACTTTTCAAGCGCAAGCAGACCGGAAACTATATCCTGAATCCAAAACTCGCAATCCGGCAAAAAGAGGAGTGGATCGATATATACCGCCATACAAACATAGGGCTCTTTGCTGGTCCGGATTCAGAAAGCGGGCAGTATATTCTTAATGTTACCAAATTCCTGCTGTCTGAGGATGGTCCCGAAGTCCGTCATATAACCGATCAGGCAGTCGAAGGACATTGATGACTTAGTCAGCTTGTCCCCTGTTACTTTCCCTTGTCTTTATCCGGCATAACGTATTATTATTAGAAAATTTTTGTGCTGAAGAGAATTGAATAATGGATGGGAGAAAAAAAGGGATGCAAGAAGAAAGGCTATCCCCTATTGGATAGTAAAAATGTAATGATTCGTAGCAGACAAATAACAGGAGTTTTCTGTATAAGCGATAATACGAGATGAGCAAAAAAAATATTACAGAAAAAAACATTAAATTATTATGGGGCCCAAGCGGTAACAAGTGCGCCCTTTGCAAGGCTGATGTAATCGAGGAAGGAACAGCGGGGCACCCTTATCCTGTCGGAGTACATGCGCACATCGAAGGAGAGAACCCTGGAGCAGCACGCTATAATCCGAAAACGGACAATAAACAAAAAGCTGAAGATGATAATCTAATTTTAATCTGTCCGACATGTCATACAAAAATTGATAATGATGTTCAAGAATATAATGCAGATAAATTAAAAAGCTTCAAAAAGGAACATGAGAAATGGGTTGCTGAATCGTTGAGGTCTGTTATGCCCGAGATTACTTTCGCCGAACTTGAAGTCATAGTCAAATATCTTGTGGCTGTTCCGATATCTGACAGCAATATTACTGTTATTCCGCCGCACGAAAAGATAAAAAGGAATAACCTGTCCACAGAAGTAGGCAACAGGATAACAACAGGCATGATTCAGAAAAAGCAGGCAGAAAAATACTTAAATGAAAATCCTGATTACCGATTTTCTGAGAGGCTAAGGGCAGGTTTTGTGAATAAGTATAGAGAATTAAAGAGCAACGGACTGGAAGGTGATTCATTGTTTTATGCTTTACATAAGTTTGCGTCTAATAATTCTTCGGATTTTAAGCTGCAATCAGCAGGGCTTTCGGTACTGACCCATTTTTTTGAAATCTGCGAGGTTTTCGAGCAATGATATTGCCTGATAAAAATATTACGCTGTCAAATTCCTTGATTGGAGTGGGATCAAAGATAATCATTGAACTAAGCACGCCTCAAACCGTTTCTTCCTTGTGGGAGAAAGCTCGCAAGAAATGTTTGGAAATAAGGACATTTGAAAGATTTGTTCTCACCCTTGATTTGCTGTATGCAATGGGATTGGTAGAATTGGAAGACGGAATTATAAAAAGGCAGAAGAAATGATTAAAGCGGTTCGTTGCGATCATAGCTCCTTTAAAGAGGTGCGCTTCGAAGCAGGCTTTAATGTTGTCCTTGCTGAAAGGACAAAAGAGTCTAACTCGAAGGATTCTAGGAATGGGTTGGGGAAGACAACGCTTATAGAGATAATCCATTTTTGTTTTGGCGCGGGCACAAAGCCCGACGAAGGCCTGAGAATAAAAGAGTTAGAAGATTGGACGTTTATGCTGGATTTAACATTAAGGGGAAAAGATTATACGATTTACCGAAATACAAAAGACTACAAGAAAGTGAAGATTGAAGGTGATATCTCAAACTGGCCGATAAAACCGGATTACAATAAAAATGAGAAAATATTTTTTATGAAAACAGCAGAGTGGAGTTCGCTACTCGGTTACTTGATGTTTGACCTACCGGTAGAAGCTACAGGCGAGCAATATAAGCCGACCTTCCGCAGCTTAATCTCATATTTTGCCAGGCGAGGCGTCGGCGCATTTCATGACCCCTTCAAACACTATGCGCAACAGAAGGAATTTGATGTCCAGGTAAATAATGCCTATTTGCTGGGGTTGAATTGGGAATATGCATCCGAGTTTCAGTTATTAAAAGATAAAGAGCATACATTGCAGGAGTTGAAAAAAGCAGCAAATCAGGGATTGTTGGCGGGTTTGATTGGAACCTTGGGCGACATGGAAGCGGAAAGGGTGAGGCTGGAGGATGAAGTCAGTGCTTCTGAAGACCAGTTAAAAACTTTTAAGGTCCATCCGCAGTATTATTCCGTTTATGAAGAAGCTGAGGTCCTGCACAAAATGATTCAAGAAATAAAGAATAAATATGCCATTAATGCTCACATCTTGAGTAAGTATGAAGAGAACATTACAGAAGAAAAGGATGTGTCGGCGGATAACGTAAAACAAATCTACGAAGAAGCTGGGATAATTTTTCCTGAAGGCGTTGTAAAAAAAATAAACGACACACTGGAATTCCACAAAACAATAGTGCGTAACCGGAAAGAATATCTAAAATCTGAGATATCAAGGATCAGGAGAGAGATTGAGGATCAAAAATATCAAATTGAGAATAACTCCAATAAGAGGGCTGAACTGCTTGGAATCCTTAGGACGCACGGTGCACTGGAAGAATATTCCAGACTGCAAAATAGGGTTGTTACGCTCAGGCAACAGCTTGAGGAAGTTAAGAGCAGGATAAGGAACCTCGAAGCGTTTGAAGAAGGCAAAAGCGTTTTGAAAATAGAAAAGGAAGGGCTTCTCCAAAAGACCCACCGGGATTGTCAGGAAAGAAAAATGCAGTTGGATAATGCGCGAAAACACTTCAATAAGAACTCCGAAAACCTATATTCTGAACCCGGAACCCTTTCGATAGATATTAAGGATACGGGCTATAAATATAAAGTGGGGATCAAGCGGGCCAAAAGTCAGGGCATAGGGTATATGAAGGTCTTTTGCTATGATCTAACCCTTATTCAACTTAGAGCAGCCTATGCCGATATGCCGGGTTTTCTGATACATGACAGCACTATTTTTGATGGAGTTGATGAAAGACAGATTGCAAAGGCTTTAGAGTTGGCTGCTTCTGAGGCGCAGTCAAAAGGATTTCAATATATTTGCACACTCAATTCCGATGTTGTTCCCTTTAATGATTTTTCTGAAAAATTCAGAAATGAATTTGACCGTTTTGCTTGCATAAAACTTACTGATTCAACTGAGGACGGAGGTCTTCTCGGAATTAGATTTTAACGATGAGTAAACTTCTGTTGGTCTCTCTTTTGCCGGACGTTGCCAGAACGTCCACTAAAGCCCCCTCAGCCGAATAGAAGATGACAATTTTCAATAAACAACTTACCTTCTTTACTTTTTGTACATTCCTCTATGGTTGTTCCACCGTTGAGAGGAAAAATATAAGTCAGCCCTTGACATAGGACAACTGGCACATCTCAACCTTTTGATTTGTTAGCCGGATGCAGGGTGTTTCGTCGTAGATTGTCAGGGTGACTCCAAACGATGTCTAAATTAAAATTGTGGTATACAGAGAGATTACATTAAAGCTGTCTACTGATTACAATGAGCTTGAGCTGAGAAAAAGTATCGGGAAAGAACTGGGAAATGGCTGCTTTTCTAATGACGCGAACAATTAAATTATTTTAATCCTTTCTTAACTATGTTTTAATCTTCCGAACGTAGACTGTGCCTAACAAATAAAGTGGCTGAAGACCCCTGCTTCAGCAGTCTCGTAGCGGAACTCCGGCAAAAACAATTTATGAAAGGGCTAACAATGAGAAAAAAAACAATCAAAAGCCTGCGATTTATATCCGCACCAATATTTTTTCTTCTGTGTGCGCTTCTTCTGGTGTGCGGGTCACCTGCCCAAGCTGTGGAAACTGCACAGAAGCATCCGATAGTTCGTGAACTTTCTCTTAATGTGGAAATGCTCAAGATCCTCCCTGTCCTTGAAGACAAGATCGGGGACAAAAAACTTCTCGAAAGATCGAAAGAGAAGATCTATACCATGGATGGTCATGAGCTTCACCTTGTAGCAGATCTCTGCGAGAAGATATCAGGCGAGGGACAAACAGTCAGCTCTGATATTGCATTTTTGCTGGTTACAGCCCTCATAGTCCTGTCCTGATATTCAGACGCCCGAAGTCCAATTTATTCAAGGAGGTTGACGAAATGCAATTACTGAAAAATGTATCGCATATCCTTTATCACATTGTCGTTGTTGTCCTGAGTGCTGCCATAGCACTGTCGCTGCCGTTTACAGCGCGGTTTCTATCGAGGAAGTTCCTTGGGTATTGGGCATTGATAGAAAATGAGAAGATATTTCTTGTATCAATAGAGGTCGGGGCAGCTGTGCTTCTCATTATCCTCTTTAACTTCATCGTGAAGAACGTAAAAAGGAGAAAGCTGGCCGGGCTGGCAGAGGAAGCCGGTCTTTATACTCTTGGCCGCGCAAAGGGGCTCATAGAGCATTCGAGGATAAGGAAGCTGAAAGAAAAACACGGGGTTGCGAGAAATGTGATGCTGATAGGGTCAACAGGCTTTACTACCTTTGTGGACCCTGCAAGTGACCTTCATCAGGTCATCCAGAAATGCAGGGGAGCGAAGATCATGCTCCTCAACCCGTCAGGCGAAGGCGCAAGTTCACGTGCCAGGAGCATCCAATCCCCTGATATCAGCCTGGAAAGTTTCAGGGAACAGATCTCAAGAAGCATAGAGTTTCTCAAGGGTCTTAAGAAGGTGCAGAAGGACATAAGATTGAAGCTCTATCATGATGTTCCTCTCCTTAAACTTGCAGTACTGGGTGACTATGTCTTCCTGCGGCATTACCACCACGGGGTCGATGTCCGAAAATTGCCTGAGTTTGTATTCAGACACCTGAGTAATCCCGGCTGCCTGTATAATCCTTTTTATCAATATTTCCTCGACCGGTGGCATGACCCTGCCCTGCCTGAGTATGAGCTGGAGACCGATGAGCTGATCTACAGAGACAAGGCGGGTAATGAGGTAAAGAGAGAGAAGTTCGAATTATCTGCTTTAGCGCAGGCGTAATGCTCTTTTGTGCTTAAGTTCTTTGGGTTTTTTGACTTTTGTATTCCCGTTCTTGCACTCTTGCTGACTTTTGACTTTGGCCTTTTGACTGATTAAGGCAAGGCCCCTATATTTTGGTAGCAGTCGTAAGTTGTTAATGACTCAGTCAATTTTTTGCCCATTCCTTTCCTTTGTCTTATCCCGCACCGTTTCGCAGGCAGCTTTATCCTCACACATCTATCAGGGGGCCAATTTTATTGTAGGATAGCGGTATGAAACGAAAAATAATTTATGTATGAGGGCTCTTGCCCTGCACTCTTACTTGATAATTAATCAAGGCTTTGAGTAAATTTACTCAGTATCTTGAGATAATTAAAGAGGATGCAAAAAGAAAAACTTGAAGCAACTTGCACACATGCAATATATTTAAAGAAAAGGTAATATACAGATAAAAAACAGGAGGCTATATGGGTGTAACAACAGCTTATAAAAGAGAGTTGATGAATTTAACTGAAGATTTACCTGAAAAAGATATAAGACAAGTGTTGGATTTTGCCCACTTTCTCAAAGCCAAAAAAGAGGGTTTCTCATTTGCTGTGGTTAAAGACAGCGCTGAATATGTTAAAACCCTTAGAGCAAAAGAGGGTAAGAGGGTCAAATCTGCAAAGAAATTTATCGACGAGCTTGTTGAATGGCAAAAATCAGCGTCCTGATAGATACCGATATTTTCATTGATGCCCTTAAGGGTGTCAAAAACGCTAGTTTGTAATTATCCCTAACATTACAACGCAGCAAACAACATCCCCAAGTCTATTCCCCCGCGTAGAACGACATCAAGCAGGGATCACAAAGATTACACCTCCTAACCCGCACGGCGGACATTTCACAGATAACATTTATTTCCGAAAGAAATGAGCAACGGTGAAACGACTGGTTGAGCTATTGTTAACTCACTGTTATGTCTGTCATCAATATTAAGCAATCTTTAATTGATTGAACACTTTTCTCCTGTAACCTTCATGGGTGGCGCATCCGTCACCATAGTGAGAATAATGAGTAACTCTAATTAACTCTGAACAATCATTTGGTTTTAGATGCTCTTTTAATAATGCATATACTATGCTGCCGAACGCAATAATTACTGGTTTGTCAGCTTGCAATGTCTCCAGTTCTTTGCGAAATGTTGCAAAGTCGGCATCCAAATTAGATGGAGCCACTTTTTCAGACTTTGACTCAACATAGTTTTTTATAATATCTGTCATGTATGCACCGCCATAAGGAGTATTGCTAAACGCATATCTTATTTTTGACGCATTTCTCAAAGTCGTATGATTTATATTTGCACCATTGTATGTGTGAAAATTATGAAACTTCGGTGGATTATCCAACGGTATTGAAAAATTGTAACCAACCATAATTATATTATTATTGAGCTGGTCCAATATATTAGGATTGGTGTCTAAATCAAAAAGACCATCCACCTCCATATTCGATGCGAAATTATTGCCGCTAGGAGTTTTCCATACCGCCCAGCTTGCTACATCTCCATATTGAGTCTTGATATTTTCAAAAATTGCTTGCATATCTTTGTTCATGAGTAAACCTCTCATGTGAAGCCCAACGAAATGGCTGAGCCGCCGGGGCAACCAGCCACTGCCAAAACCAAACCAGCGTTAACCCCGGTCGGTGTTGATGCTGGTTAGATCCCTAAGTTTCATCTCTTTGTTTTCGAGCCGCTCTATATCGCTTAACTTCTTGCAAATATTTTTGTCGTTCTCTAACCTTTACATCTTTGTCAATATCATCATTCAATAGATCATAAAGTGTCCACTCATAATGGGGATCAAGTCCTTTATGACAGGTATCACATAGGGTAATTAGGTTATCTTCATGCGTAAAGCCGCGATCTCCAAAAGGACGTATGTGATGGACATGAAGTTCAATGT
>MHDW01000061.1:6948-11113 GCA_001803645.1 Nitrospirae bacterium GWC2_42_7
TTTTGGCAGAATGCTAATGCCGGTGAATCCTCTGTTCCCTAAATTAACACAGGGGGATGGCTTGAGACTGAATGGCATTATCCGCGCAGCGATGTTCTCCTCAACAAGGGCATGACCTCCGGTGACATACCACTTTGCGAAATCATTCACATCGTTAACTACACAAAAGGGCATTTCAAATTCAATCCAAAAATCTGCCATACTATCAGCATTAACGAGTGAGAATTCGCGAAGCTCCACCTTGTGTTCTTCGTCCGCCCAATCAACCCACATTGTTTGGCCACCAAGTTCAATATGACCGTCTTCCGAAGCAGAAAAAGTCATGCAAAAATATTCTTTATCGACTTGAATTTTTTCTTTCGGATATTCCATTTATCGACCTAACTACAAGTTCAGCGGGTTCACCGCTGGAACAGCTGGTTAGAACCCGCCCGTCTACTGCAACAAACAAGAAATGATTCACATTCCCTGCTACTCATCGATTGCGACGCGGACACATCCGTATGCAGCGCTTGGTTAACCATTCTTGAGAATCTTTCCTATCTCTTCTAGAAACTTATCAAAATGGAGTGGCTTGGTAAAATATGCGTCTACTGGGAATTCTGCGGTCCCAATCCCAGCTTGGTCTGCCATACCACTAAGCGCAGTTACGACAACGATCTTTGCTCTGGATCCACATTTCTTTGCGGCCTTAACGAACTCTCGACCGTCCATGAAAGGCATCATGATATCCGTCACAATTAGAGCGTAATCTCGGGCAACGAGAGCCTTCATAGCCTCACGCGGCGATAATGCCGTGTCACACTGGTAATGTTGAGGCCGAAATACTTGTTTCATCAATTCTAAGTTGTTCGGTTCATCATCAACAATGAGAACTGAAATCTTACTAGGATCGTCTGTCTCCGTTTGAACGAATTCAGTTTCTGTGATTGGCTGGCGCGTGCGGCTCGTTGGAATATGGGTCAGCAAGAACTTGTGGATCATCGATAGCAGTGATTCAAGCCTGGCGATAGCCACACCTAGGACATCGCCTGCAAGTGCAAATTCTGCCTCCTCATAGATGTGATCCCATTCGATCAGAGGTTGATTAGAAAAACCGAGTAGCTTCTGATAGTCAATAGAATATCTTTTCGTTTTCTCCATAAGCTCACGATAAAGATTAAGGGTCCTCCTCTCCTCAGTGCGGAATAGCAGATTATCTTTCGCTTTAGTCCGGTAAGGGAGAAGGGTTGCCCGTCTGTACGTTGCCAGGCAATGAGCCCATGCATCGGTTAGGGGATATGCCTCATCTGGTGAAAAAAGCCGTTCTATGCGGAGAACAGTACAGTCCCAGGAGCAATACAAGACATATGCCCTGAATATAAAGGGCATTGAGGTGAATGCTTGATGGAAAATCAGTGGATGGTGCGACGCTTCGCGTAGAATGAAGGCAATGGGTTCGCCATTATCGATACGAAACAGACTACAGTCCCTTTTTGCATCATCACTTAATATCACATTTAGTGTCAATGTGGTCTTCCGGTCCGCTGTCCGCTGCCTTCGCGACTCATTATCACAAGACTTAACCCCGCTACCGGTAGAGCGCGTAAGAGAACGATCTCTATGTAACTTGAGTTCTGTGGGAGTGTAATCGCGCGTGGTGCGCCCTGATGAGGGTTTTACGTGAACACGGTCATGGCACATTGGACAAAGGACTATTGCGTTATCAACGTCATCTTGCCCACCATCTTCCTTTGGAACTATATGGTGAACTTGGACATTGTGCAGTGACCCGCACAAACAACATTTCCGGCCTACCGCCGCCAATAGTCTGTCTATATCCTTCTTCTTAAATGCCAATTCTTCTCCTTGGCTAACAATGTTATTAACTAGTTTCTCGTTATCTTACTGAAAGACTCAGGCTTTGACAAGAATATAATGATATTTCGGGCAATAAATACGATTTCTAACTCGTTATCCACGCAAATTGAGGTGATAACAAGCTAACTCGTTAGCAACATCCAATCACGTACAGACGACTATTTCCAAAAGAATGTGGCACTCTTTGCAGGCAGGCGGACAATGCCGGTTACAAGGGGGACTTAGCAACTGCCAAAACCTGAAATCTCTGGTGACTTCCGTGGGTATTTTGGTTGCTTAATAATTCATATCAGCTTCATAAAAGCAAAGTCGTGCGAGTGTTCTTTACCTGTCTCCCTCGAAAAACTCACCGGCATCTCTATCAACTTCGAGCAATAATCTTGCAGCCATTGGTTTATAATACAGACAACTACTTCCCAGGAGGCAGGATGTTAACTTTAGCTAAAAAGTACAGTGCAGAAGCGCCATGGTGTCATAGAGCTATGGCACAAAAGCACCTCAGCCATGGAGGAGAGATACAAATTGCATCTTTTAAGATTAGTTTGATATTATTTGGTCAGGAGGTAAGAAGATATGAATGCATTAAAATACCATTCCGTAGTGCAGGAAAACGGCACAATTGATTTGCCTGCTGTTCCTCTGCCGAAAGGTTCAAGAGTAGAAGTGATAATCCTTCCTGAAGAGGAATCATTTGAAATGATGCAGGCAGCAGAAAGCAGTCTGAAATTCTGGGACAACCCTATTGACGACGCAATCTGGAATAATGCTTAAACAGCGTGATATTATTCTTGTCCCAATACCTTTTACGGATTTAACTTCACAGAAAAAACGCCCTGCAATTATAATCTCCAATGATAAATACAATGAAACTCATGAAGATATTGTAGTAGTTGCCCTTACCTCAAATATTGAACCCCGTGACTTTACCCTTATGCTGACAGGCAATGACTTGGAAGAAGGCACTCTAAAGGTTACGAGCATGATCAGAGTTGATAAAATATATACCCTGAACAAATCAATTATCCTGAAAACATTTGGCAGAGTAAAGCTGGATATCATTTCTAAGATTAAAGATTCTTTTCTGAAATTGATCTGACCGCCTTGAATTACAAGCATACGTCAGACTGACCCCAAACTATGTCTAAACTTAAATTATGGGATACAGAGAAATTACATTAAAGCTGCCTACTGATTACAATGAGGAAGAGCTCAGAAAAGGGATCGGGAAAGAACTCGGGATACAGGAATTCTCATATCAGATAGAAAATAAAAGCCTTGATGCAAGAAAAAAAGATAACATTCACTGGCTGGTCAGGGCCTCAATTTTATCGGTTGAAGTTGAGGGCGGTGTTCCCCTGCAATCTCCGTCCTTAAATATTCAGTATCGGAAGAGAAAAGATAAGGCGGTTGTTGTTGGAAGCGGTCCGGCAGGGTTCTTCTCAGCGTTTGTGCTTCAGAAAGCAGGCTTCCATACAACGATGATCGAACGCGGCACAGATGTGCACAAGAGGACCGGAGGGGTCAGGGAATTTGAGAAAACCGGTATTTTTAATCCTGTGAGTAATTATGCCTTTGGAGAAGGAGGAGCAGGCACTTTTTCTGATGGGAAGCTCACTTCAAGATCCAAGCATATATCAAAAGAAAGGCAGTTTATATTATCGAGTTATATGAGCGCAGGTGCTCCTGAAGAAATAGGATATATGGCGCATCCTCATCTCGGGAGTGATAACCTAAAGAAGATTGTCAGAAATCTTAGAGATGCATTCATTGATATCGGCGGGAGCGTGTTATTTGAAACAATGCTGGAAGACCTGAAGATTGAAGATCGAAAAGTCATTAAAGCAATAACTACCTCAGGCAGAATTGAGGCAGATCATTTTATTATCGCACCAGGACATTCTGCCTTTGAGACCTACCGGATGCTGCTCAGGAGAGGCGTTCTTTTCCGCACAAAGAATTTTGCCTTGGGAAGCAGAGTGGAGCACCCTCAGGAAATTATAAACAAGGCACAATGGGGCAGGGAAAGGCTGGCCGGAGTAAGGGCCGCTGAATACCGCCTTACATCACCGGGAGACGGCAATCTTCCGGTGTATACATTTTGCATGTGCCCAGGCGGAATTGTTGTACCTGCATCTGCATATCAGGATACAAACATTGTAAACGGAATGAGCCGGTATATGAGGAACGGGAAGTTCGCAAATGCAGCTTGTGTAGCCGGGGTCCACCCTGACAAACTTATAGGAAGGAAGTCGTTGCCGGAAGAAGCTCTTGACTGGCTGGAAGCCCTTGAAAAAAGTTTTCACGA
>MHDW01000061.1:11126-11392 GCA_001803645.1 Nitrospirae bacterium GWC2_42_7
TTTGCAGCCCCCTTTTGCAGTATTCAGGATTTTATTGACAGGAAAGAGCCGACAAAAATTGTTGAATCAAGTTATCCCCTGAAATTAAAACCCGCTGCTTTATGGGATCTGCTGCCTGCTGAAGTTAGCAGCTCAATGAGAGAAGGGCTCAAGGATTTCAGCAGAAAAATAAAGGGATTTGAAACAGGTGTCATCATGGGGCTTGAAAGCAAGACTTCATCTCTAATTCAGGCCCTGCGGGAAAAGGACAGCCGGTGCGCCGGCTT
>MHDW01000062.1 GCA_001803645.1 Nitrospirae bacterium GWC2_42_7
AAGTACGGTAATCGTACTGTCTGGAGCAGATTCATTGATTATAAATACTCCTTGCTCAAATAATAACATGGAATTTACAAGAAGATTCCAGATTCAGACAACAAAAGAGTTATAAGACAGTTGAGACTTGTTATTTGAGAGATTAAAAGATCAACAAAGCCCCTTTACACATTGCCCATCCAAACAGAGCGCAGGCCGGAAGCGTAAATACCCAGGCAAGGACTATCTTGCCTGCCACCCCCCACCTGACAGCTGATAATCGACGTGTTGCACCGACACCCATTATGGAAGCTGCAATTACATGTGTAGTGCTGACAGGAAGGCCCAATTGACTTGCCCCAAGTATGATCACAGTAGCCGACGTTTCTGCAGCGAACCCATGAACAGGTTCGAGCTTGAGCATGCTCACACCCATAGTCTTTATAACCTTCCAGCCTCCGAATGCCGTACCGAACCCCATAGCGAGGGCACATATCAGAACCACCCAAAATGGCACTTCAACAGAATTAAGATATCCGCCGCTTACGAGTGCCAGGGTAATGATTCCCATAACCTTCTGAGCATCGTTTGATCCGTGGCTTAAAGCCATGAACGCCGATGAGAATATCTGGAGTTTGCCGAAATGCCGGTTTATTGCACCGGAAGGAAAGGTCCCAAAAAACTTCAGTATAAACTTCATCAAACCAAAACCAAAAAGAATGCCGATGATTGGAGAAGTAATGAGGGCTGTAAAGATCTTGGTTATTCCGGAAATATTGAGTATGTCTGTTCCACCATAAGCGACCGAAGCGCCGATAAGCCCTCCGATAAGGGCATGGGAAGCACTTACAGGCAGACCGAGCAGCGTCATGCAACCATTCCATGCAAAGCCTGAAAAAAGGGCGGCAGCAACAACAATCTCTGTAATAGCCTTTGGGTCGACAACACCGCTCCCTATAGTTTTTGCAACAGCAGTGGTAAGAAATGCACCCAATACATTCATGCTGGCTGCGAGAATAACCGCTTTGGTAGGAGTCAGGACCCTTGTTGAAACAACGGTTGCGATCGCATTTGCAGAATCATTCCATCCGTTGCTGATATCAAAGAGTATGGCGAGGACAACAACAAAAATAACTATTTCATGCATGCTTTAAGACTATGCCCTCGATGATGTTAGCAACATCTTCACATTTGTCGGAGCAATTTTCGAGGTGCTCATATATCTCTTTCCATTTGATGATGAGGATCGGGTCTTTCTCCTCATCGAAGAGCTTTGCAAGGGCGTCCCTGAACTCCCTGTCCACCCTGTTCTCAAGCCTGTTTATCTCAATGCAGTAATCCTGGACATGGGAGTAGTTCTTCTCCTTGAGCTTATGTATCGCCTTATGCATTACCTCGCTGGTCTTAAGAAGGTCCTTGGCTATCTTAACAGCCTCGGGAGTGGACTCTTTGACCTTAAATATCACAAGTCTGTCTACTGCCCCCCAGATCAGGTCAAGCACATCATCCATACGTGATGCAAGCGCATAGATATCCTCCCTGTCTATCGGGGTCAGGAAAGTCTTATGCAGCGCCTTCATTATCTCATGGGTCAAGATATCGCCTTCCTGCTCCACCTCATAGATTTCTTTAGCCCTTTCTTCTAGGTTGTCAAAGTTTTCCATGAGAGCAACAAGAAGGGTTGCCGCCTTAGTGATGTTCAAAGCAGCCCTGTCGAAAATATCAAAAAAATCCATTTCTTTCGGAAAAAGTTTCATAAGAAATTCACCCATGAATAGAATAAAGGAAGTCAAAGCAGGTTGTCAAATATAACGCACTAATATGTAATTTTTTCGAGGAAAAGGCCTTTTGCAGAAGCTGTGGGCCCAGCAAGTTTTCTATCATAAGCCGCAAGTATATCTTTCATCTTTTCCGGGGGAATTTTTCCCTTTCCGATCTCTACCAGCGTACCAACAATATTTCTGACCATATATCTTAAAAAAGCATCCCCTTCAATTTTTATTTTTATAAAATCTCCTTTCATGTCCACTGTCATGAAACTGATTTTTTTCAGTTCTTTGATATCAAGCGAAATAATTTTTCTTACAGTAGTTTTTGCCCCGCATCCAGAACCCCTGAACGATCTAAAGTCATGTTGCCCGGACAAAAAAGAAGCTGCCTCTCTCATACCATATATATCAAGTTCCATATTAACATTCCATACATATCGGGAAAAAAAGGCTGATTGTCTTGACTTGGCAGCAATTATGTAAAAATATTTTTTTTTGACTGCATCGTATCGCGGATGAAAATATTTTTCTGTATCTTCAGCGCTAAGGATCCTTATATCAGGAGGGAGTTTTGCATTCATAGCCCTTGAAATAGTATCAGCTTGCAGTTTTGATTGTGTTGAAAAAACAGCGACCTGTTCGATGGCATGCACCCCTGCGTCAGTCCGGCTTGCGCCGGTAAGTTTTACATTTTCGTCCGTAATGCTCAAGATGGTCTTTTTAAGAATGTCCTGTATCGTCCTGCCGGATCTCTGGGTCTGCCATCCCTGATAATTTGTGCCGTCATATTCTATTAAGAGTTTTATATATCTCACAAAAGAATATTAAACCATTTTTATTATTAACTCAAAAAAGCACCCACCCCTGCACCCTTCCTAAGAGGAGACTACCGTGGAGATGTTGACCTGGTTAAATCCCTTGGAAGGATGCAGGGGTGGGTTTGTTGTATAGATAACGAACGATCAGAATTTATAAACAGGTATTATTTAACATGCTCCGGGGCTATATTTTCAAGGAATATCTCTGTCAGTTCAGGATCGAATTGTGAGCCTGAATGGCGCTGCAGTTCCTCTTTTGCTTCATTAAAACTTACAGGGACCCTATATGTGTTTTCACCTACCATTGAATCAAAGGCCTCTGCAATTGCTACTATCCTTGCCTCAAGAGGGATATCTTCTCCCTTTAGCTGCGAAGGATATCCATAGCCGTCATAGCGTTCATGGTGATGAAGAACAACCGGAGCTATATCCGCATAAAAATTGATCTGCTTAATCATTTCATAACCGATCACAGGATGTTTTTGAAATTCTTCCTTTCTGAATATCTCATCTGCCTTTAGCTTAAGAAAACCAACATCATGGAGCAGACAGGCAAAATAAAGCCTCTTTTGTTCCTCCTCTGTCATATTCAAGCCTTTCGCAATCATATTGCTGTACTTGGCAACCCTTCTGGCATGGCCTTTTTTCTCAGGCACCTGAAAGTCTATTGCTTCAAGAAGTATCTCTGTAAGATGTATTTCATAATTTCTCTGGTCTTCAACAAACTTTGCTGAGATGATTGAAATAGCCGCCTGTTCAGCAAGATAAACTATGATCTCTTCATCTCTGTCCCTGTAAGGATGTCCGTCTTTTTTATTCAATAGTTCCAATACGCCCATTACTCCGCGTTTTGTTTTCAATGGCACACAGAGCAGTGAGTATGTTTTAAAGCCTGTTCTTTCGTCTATTTCAGGATTAAACCGCTTGTTTTTGTAAGCATCATGAATTCGGATCGGTTCTCCTGTTTCATAAACCAAGCCTGTGATGCCTTTTCCTTTTTCCACCGAGGTACCAATCAGATCAGAGGCCTTTTCTCCGCTTACTACCTTAAAGGTAAGTTTGTCCTCATTGTCTTTATCCGCCAGCAAAATCGACCCTGCTTCTGATCGTGTAATAGACAAGGCATAGTCCATTATCTTGTTTAAAAGGACATCGCTGTGGACTTCATTTCTAAGATCGCTTGTTATTTCAAGAATGCGTTCAAGCCTGCCGCTATAGTCTTTAATTATGCGAACTGTTTTCCGGGAGATCTTGATAGCAATATATAGCCCGAGCAGAGAAAGGAAAAACACGATTACTACCGTAATAGTAATTGATATTTCAGGCAGATACTCAGTGAAGGATAGAACATCTTTAAACTGATAACCTGCCACTAAAATAAGAAGGGTTGTAATGATAAAGCCTACTATTGAATTCAGTAGCCGTGTTTTTTGCTTGATCTCGGCCACTACCGAGACCCTGTTTGTTCGGCTCTTTGTATCCATACTACTTAATACAATTTACTTTAGAAGCCGTAAGATGTCAATGAAAAACTCAAAAAAAGGTGCTGAAGCCGGGTTGTCTTTATCAAAACCAAACCTCTATAACCGAAGGTTTCTAAACTTTACACTTGACATGAAGATACTAAAATGTTTTTATTATACTAAGAGTGAGATATGAGAAACCGGATTAAGAAAATAATGGCTGTTCTGATGTTAGTTGTTATTTCAACAGCATGCAACGTTATATTAGGACCGCCAGGCTCAGGATCTGATTATCCTGCTGTGCCTCCGGTTTCATCATTGCCTTCAGATCAACTGATAGAAGGCCAGCCCAATCTAAATCTTATCAGTATCAGGGGAGGATATTACGTCTGGAAGGTTAACAACGCATGGCATGTACGGGTAGCAAAACTGGAGGGACCGCCAACGTCATTTTCGAACAGGCCTTTTTTTTCAGGAACGATATTGGTTGACAATGGAGTTATCCGGAATGTTGACCGCACAAATATATCTCCGGTAAGTAAAGTGCAATATACCATGAAAGATATCAACTATAAAATTGAACCCCGCAATAATATAGAGGGATTTGATTTCACAATAAATCCTCTTGGTGACAGATACTGCATTACATTAGACCTGCGTGTTAACGGAGGACTCACACCAAAGCTTGTGCATGTCGGCCGTTCCATGTATATTGTTGATACTTTACCTATCACAATGTGCGTACAATAAATCAGACTTCAGGGTCATTTTAAGAGTAACGCCCCCAACCCCTCTTAACCTAAGAGGGGGATATTTTTTCCGCCATTCTGGCTAAAACTCATTCTGTAATATTGAGCATCTCATGTCTCAGTTGTTTCTTCAACGGATCATTCAATATAAATTTCATGCTGTTCTATTGTCCCTCACATATCCCCCTCTTAGATTAATGCCTTCAGTCTCCGCTTCTTCCCCCTCTTAGGTTAAGAGGGGGTGAGGGGGCGTTACTTTATTAATCTTATTCACCCTCAATTACCTTCCTCTTCTTTCATGAGGAGGCTTATGTGCTTTGTTTTCGATGTCCCAGCCAAGGGCCTCAAAAAGTGGGTTCAGAAAATCTATTCTGACTTGAGCTTCTGGATAGCCTTTTGAAAGATAGTGGGTCTTGTCCTTTTCAACCTTGGTGAGTAAGTTTTGCAGTTTTCCCCGAAATGATCCTATATCAGCCATCGGCAAATTATATCACATAGGATATTAACAATACTGAGCTTTTATTCTGCTTTCCGCCCTTCGCACCATTCCCTTGCATTCTGGAACATTTTTATCCAAGGAGATGCCTTAAGATCTTTTCTCCATTCTTCCGGCATCCAGCCCCATTGCCATTTGAGGAAAGCACGTTCAGGATGAGGCATTATAGCCAAGTGTCTTCCGTCCGGAGAACATAAGGCAGCTATCCCTTCAGGAGAGCCATTGGGATTAAACGGATATTTTTCTGTAATATTACCTTTGTCGTCAGCATATCGTGCTGGCGCAAGTTTTTCATCAAGCACTTTCTGCTGCATTGCATTGTCCGGAAAATAAACAAGTCCTTCTCCATGAGCAACCCATACACCTAAAACAGAATTTTCCATTCCATGAAGCATGACCGAAGGGCTTTCGAGAATTCTCAGTGATACAAAGCGCGATTCGAACCTGCCTGATCTATTATGAATAAACCGCGGCTGTATATTGTCAGGTATTCCCTGCCACGGCACCCAGCCAAGCAAGGCCATAAGCTGACAGCCATTGCAGACTCCGAGACTGAAAGTATCTGGCCTGTTGTAAAAAGACTGGAATTGCTGCCATATTTTTTTGTTAAATCTAATAACTCCTGCCCATCCCTTTGCAGAATCAAGCACATCTGCATAGCTGAACCCACCTACAAATACAACTCCTCTGAATTCTTCGAGATTAACATTGCCTTCCAGAAGATCGGTCATTGTAACATCCCAGGTTTCGAACCCTGCCTGGAAAAACGCAGATGTCATCTCCCTATCCCCATTGCTTCCTTCTTCGCGGATGATCGCAATCTTTGGTTTGTTTTCTTTAATCAGGAGATGTTCGGGAGTTGGTTCAGGAGAAAATGAAAGATTAAATGACAATCCCGTAGAATCATATATATTTCTTTTTTCCTCATCAACACATTCAGGATTTCTCTGGAGCCTGTCGAGTTGATAACTCGTCTCCTCCCATATGCCACGAAGAACTCGCATGTCCTCATCGAGAACAGTGAATGGTGAATAGTTAATAGTTAATAGTGAGAATTTGATTCTTTTTTCTAAAGTTGTTTTTCCAATAGTTTGATACGGAATATTTACCGTTTTTAAAGCATCTGTGATACGTTTCTCATTTGCAGGCAAATATTCTATTACAAGCCCTGCCTCTTCAGAAAAAAGCAAAGGTATTTCTTGCCCCTTGCCCCTTGCCCCTTGCCCCTCTATGTTTATTTCTATTCCGCAATTCCCTGCAAAGGCCATCTCAAGAAGTGTGGTTATTAAACCTCCGTCGCTTCTGTCATGTCCTGATAATATAAGATCTCTGGAGATAAGATCCTGAACAAAATTGAAGCATTTTTTCAACAATTTCGGATCATCAATATCCGGTGATTCATTCCCGACCTGGTTATAGCAATGAGCTAATGCAGAACCACCCATGCGGTCTTTTCCGTTTCCGAGATCAACAAACATAAGTCTGCTCTCTCCGGGTCTCTTGATATCAGGTGTTATCACCTTTGTTATATCAGGGCATGTTGCGTATGCTGAGATTACGAGCGTGCCGGGTGATTTTACAGTCTCAGTACGGCTGT
>MHDW01000063.1 GCA_001803645.1 Nitrospirae bacterium GWC2_42_7
TTTTGTTAGAGAATTCCCTGCGCTTTACGGAAGTATAAGCCGGGATCTCAGTCTCGCTCCATACTGGCGAATTCCGGAGAAGATCACTACTGGCCTGGATCTTACTATTTATACTCTTAATGAAGATGCAGCAGAAGATGAAATTCTCTCTTTATTTGTAAAGGCTGCAAACAGACCTTTTAAAAATGACAATGAACATCTTGCATTTCATCTTATACAAAATGGGAAACAAAAGAGTTATTTTTCTATTGTTTTTGATCACCGCTTGTTAGATGCGCGCGGAGCAGAGGCTTTCCTCGAACTTTTTCTGCAGTATTCATCAGGCAAGGAGAAGGCAGGTATCCTAGAAGGTGTAGGCTTAACTGCGCCTGCAGGGCTTTCTGACTGGATGAAAAAATTCTATGCAGGCAGAAACGTTAACCGCAAAATGCTCTCTTTGTCCAGACCCCTCTTTGACACATTGCCTGTTAAGCAGGGAAAGGACAAGAGGTTTAAATTCCATCTTGTTTTCTTTGATATTAAAGATACAGAAAAGATCTATGAAAAAGCATATAGCGAAGCCGGATATTTAATGGAGATGCCATATCTTCTTTCTGTTGTTATACAGACAGTGCATGAACTTTTCAAAAATAGGGGTATAGATACTGATAATTACATGGTACCTGTTACAATGGACATGAGGACGAGCGATGATATAAGGAAGGAATTGCTGCTTAACCACGTGTCTTATCTTTTTTTTAAGGTCCCTGCAGAGGATGCCGGAGATATGAAGAAGATAATGAAAGCAGTAAAGCTCCAGATGTTCGAACAGGTCAAGGCAAAAATGCCAAAAGACCTTAATGAGGCAAGTTCGTTGCTGCGTATAGCACCGTTCTCATTTTTAAGCAAAGTACTTTACCTGCATTTCAAGGGAAAGGCGGCCTCTTTTCTTTTTTCTTATCTTGGAAACCGGCCGGGCCAGTTAACGGAATTTATGGGCCTGAAAATAGAAAACCTTTTTCATACCCCGCGTGTCCCTGTCCCGCCGGGGCTTGGTTTCTTTTTTAATTATTTTAATGGACAACTTAATTTTGTTATTTCTTATCTCGACGGGCTGTTGTCTGATGAGGAAGTTATGATGCTGACAAAAAGTGTAAAGGAAAAACTGGAGGTCTCTGTTTGATCAAGACAGATGCTGAGGTTCTTGTTGCAGGCGGTGGGGTTGCAGGTGTAGCAGCGGCGATCGCTTCTGCGCGTCAGGGACTCCGCACCTGCCTTGTTGAGAAGGAAAGTTTTGCAGGCGGGATCGGCTTTTCCGGTCTTCTAAGACATATCTGCGGCCTTTATCTCAATGGTGAAAACGCTCCGGAAGAAACACTCAATCAGGGTTTAGCTCAGGAGATAGTTTGCATGTTGAATAAGCTCTCTCCTGATAAAACAGTAAAGAAAATCGGGCGTGTCTATGTGCTGCCATATTCAAGAGATGATCTTAAATCAGTTTTTGATAAACTCTTAAGCGCTGAACCGAATCTCGAAGTGTATCTTGAAACAGCTGTTGAATCAGTTAAAAAGACAGGGGACGAGATAACTGGAATTACAATAAAAAAATCCGGAGATAAATATGACATTACTCCTAAAGTAGTGATTGATTGCACCGGCAATGGAGAAGTCTCTGCAATGGCAGGAACAGGCTTTGATCTGTCATCTTCTGAAGAACGTCAGCTTGCAGGATATGTTCTACGCATTAAGGGAATCAAGGATTACGATGAAATCCTGCAGATAAAGGTACCATTTTATCTGGCTGAGGCTGTGGAGAAGAATAAGCTCTCTCTTTACCTGAGATTTTCAACCCTCTCTCCCGGAGATGCTCGGGATGAAGGATACCTGAAGATAAGCGTGGTTGTTGGTGATGATACAAAGAGCAATGAACTGGCTGTATCAGAGGCATTGTCTGTACACAGATATCTGGCTGAAAGGATAGAGCAATTTAAAAGCTCTTATGTTGCAGAGACCTCTCAGGCTGTAATGCAGAGAGAGGACAGAAGGATAAGGGGCGAATATACTCTTACTGAAGAGGACATTCTGAATGCTCGAAAATTTCCTGATGGCATTGTTAAGAACTCATGGCCTATCGAGATTTGGGACAGGAACAAAGGGACTATCTACAAATATGTTCCAAAAGACGATTACTATGAAATACCCTTCGGCTGTTTGAAGGTGAAAGGGTTTAATAACCTGTTATGCGCAGGCCGCTGCATATCGGTTTCTCACACAGCGCTTGGCTCAACAAGGGTGATGGGTACATGCATATCATTGGGAGAACAGGCAGGCATAGCAGCAGCAAATAAGATCAAACATGGAAATTATCTCTTATCTGGGCATAAAATATGAAGGAAGTTAATAAGTAAGGCCCCCTCACCCTTACCCTCTCCTTCCAGGGGAGAGGGTTGTAATATTTCCCCTCCCTTGAGGGGAGGGGATGAAGGGGCGGGTGATGTATAGGATTTTATTAATGAAAGCATTATTAACTATAAATTGAAACGGAGGCTTTAAAATATATGCAGCAGAAACAGTCAGATGAAAAGCAGATGCCGCAGTTGAAGACAAAAGGCCCTCTTCGCATTCTTCTTGTAAAGCCCCATGCGTATCTTACTGTTGCCAAAAGACTGAACGAATTTCTCCACCTTGAACCACTTGAACTCGAGATAGTTGCAGGCGGTATATCTGAAGAAGATTCTGTTTGGATATATGACATGACATTGGAAAAAAAGCCGATGGAAGTCTTCCACAAAAAACTGGATGAGATCAAACCGGATATTGTGGGCTTTACCGGATACAGCAATCAGTCTGCAAGGGTGAAGGAGCTCGCAAAACTTGTGAAGAAAAAATATCCTTCCACGATAGTTGTTGTAGGAGGAATTCATGCAATAATAGCTCCTGCTGATTATGCAGTAGAGGATATAGATATTATTGTCAGGGGTGAAGGTGGTACAACCTTCAGAGAGGTCATCAGAAGATTAAAAGCCGGGGAAACACCTTATTTTGGATTTGTTTCGCTCTCAAGACTGGACAAGGATTTTGCTGAAAAAGCTTCTGCCAACCCGCCTGCTTATCCGGACGTTAAGGAGATACCTCTTCCCAGAAGGGACCTTGTAGAACGGTCGAGATATTTTGCTGTCTGGACCGCAGCTCCGGAGGGCAGACTGGATACCATATTTCCGAGAATGGCCTCTGTCAGGACTTCGTACGGCTGTAAATTCAACTGCGCTTTCTGCGTAGTACATCACATAATGGGACGGAAGTACCTTGAAAGAGACCCTGAAGATGTTGTTAGCGAGATAGCAAATATTCAGGAAGAACATATTTATTTTGTTGATGATGAGACGTTTCTGAATGAGAAGAGGATGACAAAAGTCGCACAACTGCTTATAGAAAGAGGGATCAAAAAGAAGTTTGTGAGCTGGGCAAGGGCTGACACGATAGTAAGGCATCCTGATATGTTCAGGCTCTGGAAAAAAGCAGGCCTTGAGATAGTATATGTCGGGCTTGAGGCTATGGATGAGACACGCCTGAAAAATTACAAGAAACTCACTTCTGTTGAAACCAATAAAAATGCGGTCACCACGCTTCAGGAGATAGGGCTAACACTTCATGCCAGTCTTATGGTAGATCCTTCTTTTTCAGTAGAGGATTTCAGGAGTGTTGAAAGAACAATAATGGAGATCAGGCCTGCTGAGGTATCCTTTACTGTCTTCTCACCATCACCCGGCACTGAGCTTTGGCATAAGCATAAAGAGGAATTCATCTGCGACCCTTATCTCTTTTATGACTGTATGCATACACTCCTGCCGACAAAACTCGAGATGAGGAGATTCTATGCTCATTTTGCCCGTCTATACAGGCTTGCATGGTCCACAAATCCGCTAAGAGTGAATAAGGTGAAAGTACCTGCCCGTGAGGTGGCGAGGGCTATAATTAACGGCACTAAATATATCTTTGCCCTCCGGGCAATACACAGGGATTATTATCCTAAAAAGTGATATGAACATAAAGATCGTAATTGGAAGAACAAACTTTTGGGAGATGGTATCTAAAATTTCCCCTCCCTTGAGGGGAGGGGATGAAGGGGAGGGTGAAAAAAAGAGCCATTACCCCACCTGACCTCCCCCCTCAAGGGAGAGGGATTTTATTAAACACGATGCAGAGCATCAAAGGATTCTTTTGATTAAAAAAGATGCATTTTATTGGGATTAAAATAAAAGTGTAATGAACATCTTCGAGACGATAAAGAAAGAGACCCAATCACTTACTGGGAAGACTGCAGTAATTGAAGGCGATAAAGAGATCTCTTATGAAAAGCTGTTTTCCTGCGCTGATATTACAGCAACCTGTCTCAGGGAAAAAGACGTGTCCAGGTTTCACAGGGTCGGCCTTTTGTGTGAGGACTCAATTGACTACCTGACAACAAGTCTTGCTGTTTTGTCTATTTCTGCAGTGCTTGTCCCTATATCTCATGATCAGTCTGATAATGAAATAAGAGATATTATCGAGAGGATATCTCTTGATTATCTGATATTCGAAAAAGGGACCTTTGAGGAAGAAGGTGCTGAAAGCCTTTTGTCAGAGGGATTGCTCGAAAAACAATTGCTGGTGATCAATAGAAATTTCTCTAAATTGCCTTGCAATGAATATTTTAAAATAAATCCTGCATTCATCCGTTTCAGTTCCGGAACTACCGGTGCAAGCAAGGGAGTGGTGCTTTCGCATGAAGCTATAATCGAAAGAACAGATGCTGCAGACAAGGGGCTTAAAATAACTCCAGAAGATAATGTGCTCTGGGTCCTCTCGATGAGTTTTCATTTTGTGGTGACAATACTGCTCTTTCTGCGAAGAGGCGCAACCATTGTATTATGCAGTCAGCGTTTTCCTGAAGCATTGATAGAGGGCATTATAGAGCATAAAGGCACGTTTATCTATGCTTCGCCTTTTCACTACAGCCTGCTTTCACGTTCAGAACTGCTTTCTGAAACATCTCTCGATAACATACGCATGGCAGTCTCAACTGCCATGAAACTCCCTGATGCAATAGCAGAGCAGTTTTCTGAAAAATTCGGCTTTGAGCTTGCTGAAGCATATGGCATCATTGAAGTTGGATTGCCTTTTCTGAATCTGAATGCAACCAAGGACTTCAGAGGGTCTGTTGGAACACCTCTGCCTGACTATGAGATAAAGATATTGAAAAAAGGTTCTGATGGAGTTGGTGAAATATACATAAAAGGAAAGGGCATGCTTAATGCCTATTTTTCCCCATGGAAGAACAGGAAGGGCATTATGAAAAGCGGCTGGTTTAAAACAGGGGATCTCGGCAGGATCGATGCTACCGGCCATCTGACCCTTGTTGGTAGGGAAAAGGATGTAATTAATTTTGCCGGAATGAAGGTCTTTGCCTTTGAAGTGGAATCTGTACTTAACGAATACCCGCCTGTAAAAGAGTCAATGGTCTATGGTGTATCCCACCCGCATTACGGCCAATTGCCTGTAGCCATGATAGTTCTGAAAAATGGAGTGGAAAGCAGTCTTGACCTGAATGATCTGCGCAGGTTCTGTTATCATAGAATGTCTCAATATAAAGTTCCCAAGGATTTTCAGATCGTGGATGCATTGCCAAAAACAGCAAGCGGAAAGGTAAAGCGTGAAAATATTCCTCATTAATCCCTTTGGTTCTAATTGGATCGAAGGCCGCAGGGATGACACAGAAACTGCTGTGCGCCTAGCTCCTCTGGGAATACTCTTTGTGGCATCATATCTCATAAAAAAAGGATTTGATACTGATATTTATAACTGCCGCGGAAGGGCTGACAAGGGGACAGCTGACCTTATAAATAAAGTCATTTCCCTGAGACCTGACCTTATAGGCTTTACATCAACAACATCCAGTTTCCCCGGTGCATACCAGCTTGTCACAGAGATAAAGAAGGTCCTTCCTGATGCGAAGATAGTCTTCGGTGGTGTCCACGTCTCAGCTCTGAGAGAGAAGATACTGGAACAATTTCCGCTGATCGATTATCTTGTGACAGGTGAAGGGGAGATCGCAATGACTGAACTTGCCAAAGGAAAAGATCCGCGCAATATACAGGGTGTGATCTCCCGCGATGCTCAGGGTATTCAGTCCTGCGGGTTCAGGACTGATTTATGTGAACTCGATGACCTTCCATTTCCGGCATACAACAAGCTTGAAGGATTCCCGAAATATTTTGAGCCTCCGCTTTTCAATTACCCGAGGGCTCCGAGCGCTTCCATGATATCAAGCAGGGGCTGTCCATACCAGTGTTCATATTGTGACCGTTCTGTTTTCCGGAGAAGCTTCAGGTTTAATTCAGCAGAATATCTCTATGAGCATATGGCGCTTTTAAAAAAGGACTTTAATATAAAGCATATTTTTTTCTATGATGATCTTTTCACCTTTAATCGCAAAAGGGTAGAGGAATTGTGCGGCCTGCTCATGAAGAAACCTCTAAATATGACATTTAATTGTGCTGTGAGGGTAGGGCATGCGGATGACGCTCTTCTGAAAATGCTCAAAGACGCCGGCGGATGGATGGTCAGCATAGGGATGGAATCAGGAGACCAGGATCTGCTAGACAGGCATAAGGCAAATGTGACCCTGCCTCAGA
>MHDW01000064.1:0-347 GCA_001803645.1 Nitrospirae bacterium GWC2_42_7
CGGCATAATAATTGGTACCATCGGCGGAAACAAGGTGACCTTGCCTGCCGGTCACTCGATCCCGGCCAATGGCTCCTGTACGGTGTCAGTTGACGTGACTGCGACCAGAGCTGGCATCTACATAAATAAGCTCAAAAAAGGCGCATTAAAAACCGACAAAGGCCGCAACGACTTACTGACTACCGCGACCCTGACTGTACTGTGATTTAAAACTTCAACGCCGCTACTTCGGGAAAATGTTAATTTCCGGAGTGGCGGCGCATTCTGAAACCAAATTTCATAAAAGGGGATATTAATGGCGAAAAGTATGGAGCTTTTTGAACAGGAAACGCCGGAGGGACATGAAG
>MHDW01000064.1:431-2235 GCA_001803645.1 Nitrospirae bacterium GWC2_42_7
AGCCGCTCAAAATGTATTTAAGAGAAATGGGAGATATTCCTTTGCTGACAAGAAAAGGTGAAATCGAAACTGCCAAACTGATCGAAAAGGGACGGATCAAATTGATGAAGATCGTATTCTCCCTTCCATTTGCAGTCGAAAAGATGCTTGTGCTCGGAGAGGCCGTTCGAAACAGTGAGTTAAGGCTTGACAACATCATCCAGAACAATCCCGATTCCAACGAGGAGCCGAAAAAATTCCTGACCTCGATAGACCGGATCAAAACAAGCCGCCAAAGGCTGAAACCAGCTCAGAATAGCGTCCACAAACAAGAGAGGAACAGTAAAAAGACTGTTTTGGGAAGCCGGACACAGGTGCTTGACATTGCAAGCAGCCTGAGACTTAAGGAAAGCTTCATATACTCTTTTTATGAAGAACTGGAGGACTCTGTGAAAAAGATAGAGGAATTCCAGGATGAAATGAACGCCATAGGAATGAGGCTTAAGGCCTGCGGAACCGATATCAACCCGGAACACTCTCAATCTGCTGCTAAAACAAAAATATCTGCCCCGGAGTTTCGTGAACTAAATGTTAAAGGACCGCTGTTAAGGATGTATCGCGAGTGCCAGAACAGAATACAGCAGTGTGAAAAGGCTATGGGTATATCATATTCCGGGATGAAGGAGTGCATAAGGTCCTTCAAGGAGTGTAGTAATGAGATCTCGGAATCTAAACGGGCCATGGTCGAGGCGAACCTAAGACTGGTAATCAGCATCGCAAAGAGATACATTGGGAAAGGCATCAGTTTTCCGGACCTGATCCAGGAAGGTAACATAGGGTTGATGAAGGCTGTTGAAAAATTCGAATACCAGAGGGGTCACAAATTCGGCACCTATGCGACCTGGTGGATAAAGCAATCAATCACAAGGGCGCTTTCAGATCAATCGAGAACGATCAGGCTACCGGTACATATAAGTGAAATAGTCGCGAGAATAGCAAGGGCCAAGAGGGAACTCTCTCTGGAACTAAATTATAAGCCGCTGCCGGAGGATATCGCATCAAGACTGAATATACCACTTTCAAAACTGAAGAAGGTCCTTAATATATCTAAGGAAACGGTCTCACTCGATACGCCGATAGGTGAGGAGATTGACAGTTATTTGGGCGACCTGATCGAGGACAAGTCGACACTTTCACCTCTGGACAACATTATCAATAATGATCTTAAAAAACAGCTAATAAGACTGCTCTGCACACTCGATCCCAAGGAGGCAAATATACTGAGAAAGCGGTTTGGAATAGGCGAGGACAAAACACACACACTTGAAGAGCTCGGGCAGGAGTTTGATCTGACCCGGGAAAGGATACGGCAGATTGAAATTAAGGCGATCCGGAAATTACAACACCAATCCCGGAGTCTCTGCCTCAGGACATTTATCGAGAACTGAATTGATGCAATAGGTGCATCAAAAAGAGTATTAACAATTATCTAAAGGAGAGAAAAATGAAAAAGATTATTTTTATGGCAGTGTTATTGGTTTTCGGATTGGCCTTGTTTTCCGCCCCCGCCTCTATGGCAGGTGAAACAGCAGGTGAATATATCGATGACTCGACAATGACTACAAAAGTTAATGCGATAATCGTTAAAGACCCTGATGCCCATTATCTGAAAATCGATGTGACAACAACACAGGGAGATGTTGTTCTCCAGGGTTTTGTAAATAGCAAAGAAACCGAAGATAGGCTTATGACAAAGATCAAAGAAATCAGGGGCGTAAAATCCGTGAAGAGCCTCTTGAAGATTGAAGAGAAAAAGTAAAAGGAG
>MHDW01000064.1:2248-3231 GCA_001803645.1 Nitrospirae bacterium GWC2_42_7
CACGAAGCAAAGGGTAAGGCCAGGGAAATTGTCGGGAAGATCACAGACAATCCCAAACTGAAAGCCAAAGGCAAAGTTGAAAAGATAGCCGGTAAAGCTCAGAAAAAAATCGGCCAGGTCAAGAAGATCCTGGGAAAATAGAAGAGAGGTTTCTCATGCTCCGGTACGCCCTTGGGCCCGTAGCTGATGTTGCATTATAAACTGCAAGCAGGACTCCGAAAGGCATGGGGTCAACAAAGTAAAAGAGTTTAATAAACAACATAAAGGAGAAAGCACAATGAAAATGAAAACAATGTATTCTGCAGCGCTGATGGTGTCTGCGGTCGTTCTGTTGGTGTTCAGCGTGCCTGTGCAGGCATCTACGATGGATGACAGCATAGCATTATCAGCCAGGAAGTCATATGTATTTATTACCTACCTTCAGGGGGATGATATTAAGATCGCTTCCAAAGACGGCGTCGTCTCCCTGACTGGAACCGTTTCAGAAGAATCCCACAAATCATTAGCCCAGGAGACTGTTGCGGGCCTGCCTGGGGTGAAAAGTGTAGACAACAGGCTGGAAGTCAAAGGTGTCCCCCCCATCATAAACTCGGATGCATGGGTCAGAAACAAAGTAAAAGCCACGCTCTTGTTCCATCCCAGCGTGAACTCCGGCAAGACAGAGGTTGACTTCAAAGACGGCGTCGTGACCCTGAGCGGCAATGCCGACAGCCAGGCACAAAAGGATTTGACGACCGAATACGCCAAGGATGTGGAAGGGGTCAAAGAGGTAAAGAATGAGATGACCGTGTCTAAGATCGTGAAAGAGACACCCCGCACACCGGGTGAAAGGATCGATGACGCCTCAATAACTGCCCAGATCAAGGTGACATTGCTGTTTCATCGCTCCACCAGCGCCCTGCACACCACGGTCGAGACAAAGCTTGGCGCAGTCACTGTAGGCGGGAAGGCTAAGAACGCAGCCGAAAAGGAGCTTGTGACAA
>MHDW01000064.1:3268-10010 GCA_001803645.1 Nitrospirae bacterium GWC2_42_7
CCGGATCGCTGCCATCTGTCGCCATGTGCGCAAGCTGGCAGTGAACCTATAGCAAACTAAAAAGAGGAAAGTTATGGGTGCCATACTTCTAGTTATATTGATCCTTATGTTGGTTGGCGTTCTTCTCGCTTGGCCTCACAGCAAAAGCTGGGGATACTATCCCAGCGGCGGACTCGGACTGGTACTTCTGATTCTGCTCATCCTGTTGCTCCTTGGGAGGATCTGAAAAAATTTAGAGTACGGGAAAAAATAGTCTAAAAGAAAGCTCCAACCTATAAGAAAAGACCCGGTGCAAAGCTAGTTGAAACAACTAAGAGATGCAGTAAAACAGCGCTGGGGCTTGATCGAAACCAAGAACCTTGCTATGGTCGATAGTAATCAGGATCAGCTGCAGGGAGAATACAGGAAAAAAAGAGAGAAAGCTGAAAAGGATATAGATTTGATCATCAGCAACATTACACCGGAGAGAAATAATCCTGTTGATGCAGTGAGTGAAACCTTGTCAGGCTCGACCTCCAAAGAATAGACCCATGCTGATAAAAGCGTGCTGTAATTACCAGTATTTTTATTATCCTTTCTTAATGTTAAAGAAGCAATTTTCTCTCAACTGAAAGATACTATTTTGATGGAGGATGTAATGAAAAAGAAAAAAGAGTTACATGATGAGATCGCAAGGGCTGCGTACGAATTTCATAAAACAAGAGACGGGGACCACGGGCATGACTTAGATGATTGGTTTAAGGCTGAAAAAATAGTAATGGAAAAACATGAAAGACATGCAAAGGAAATAGGGCAAGAAGATGATATTATCACGAAAGAAGGGAAGGGCTTTCCGAGGACTGTTAAAAAAGGAGGCCATGGTTATAGTGGTTATAGAGGATAATTGATACAGAGCTTTGACGATCCTAAGGATGTCAATGGTTAAACAAGCGTGGAGGCCTTAATATGTTTGAAGATATTGTACAGACAGTACGTGAACCCCTTATTGTACTGGATTCAGACCTGAGGGTTTTTTTAGCAAACCGCAGTTTTTATAGATCATTCAAGGTAACGCCTGAGGTGACTATAGGTAATCTTATTTATGACCTCGGAAACAGGCAGTGGGATATTCCAAAACTCCGGACATTGCTGGAAGAGATCCTGCCCAAAGATAACAAGTTCGATGACTATGAGGTTGAGCACGTATTTTCAAATATAGGACACAAAATAATGCTACTCAATGCCCGCCGTATCACTCACAAGGAAAAAAATTCTCAGATGATCCTCCTTGCTATTGAAGACATTACAAAATTCAGAAAACTCGAAAGAGAGCGAAAGAATATCCTTTCCATGTTTGCACATGACATGAAAAACCCTGCGGTAACATCAGAAGGTTTTTTGTCAAGACTCATCTCTGGCAAGGCAGGAGCCCTGACAGAAGAACAGCAGAACTACCTTGAAATTATACATGGTGAGCTAAATAAATTATCAGAATTAATATCAGATTTTCTTCAGTTTTCGAGATTCGAAGCAATAGAATATAAGCCTGTATACGCTCCATTTAACATAGAAGTGGAAATCCATAAAAATATTGAAGCTGAAAAAGTGGAGGCTGAAAAGAAAAAGATCATTATAGGTTTTGAACACCAGGATATAACAACTCCTATAGTTAATGCAGATATTGCTATGGTAAATCGCGTGATCAGAAATCTTCTTGTTAACGCAATAAAATATACTGAACCGGAAGGAACTGTAACGATTAAAATATCAGATAGGGGCAATGAAATACTTGTCTCTGTTAAAGATACAGGCATAGGAATACCGGAAGACCATCTGCCGTATATATTTGATGCATTCTACCGTGCAGGGAACTCAAAAGGGTCCGGGCTTGGGTTGTCCATTGCAAAAGCAATAATAGAAGGCCATGGTGGCTGGATATGGGCGGAAAGCATGACTGCCAATGGCAGCACCTTCAGCTTCACCTTGCCAAAAAAGCAAATACCTGATATATCAGGAGTCTCCTGATATATCAGAAACCAGCATATTTTCAGATTACTAATCTCTCATCGTAGTCTTAGCTGAAATCTCAATGTTATCAACATGATAGAGACGCCTGCCCTGTCAACAAGAGTCCTGGCACACATTCTGCTCTTCAATCCAATAGAAAACACTAAAGCATGTTCACTTTTGATGCAATAGTTGCATCAAGAAGAGTATTAATATTTTCAGAAAGGAGAGAAAAATGATTAGAAAAACGAGAAAGTTGTGTTCATTGGTTGTTGGTGCTCTGCTTTTAGTCTTAACAGGGTCTGCAGTCCAAAGTGAGGCAGGGGGAAGTGTAAATATATGGGTCAATCTGCCTGACATCAGGTTTTTTGCTCCACCTGCTGTGGTTGTGATCCCCGGAACATATGTTTATATGGTCCCTGACGCTGATGTTGATATTATGTTTTATCAAGGCTACTGGTGGCGTCCGTATGAAGGCCGTTGGTACAGATCCAGGGACTACAACAGAGGGTGGAGTCATATTGATTCCAGGAGGATTCCCCATGGATTGAGAAAACTGCCAAAGGACTACCGTCATCGTCTATCTCCCAGACACGACCTGATACCTAACGGAGAAGTACAAAGGAACTGGAAAAAATGGGAGAAGAATAAATATTGGGATAAACGACATAAGAATGACCGCAGAGGGCGCGATGAACAAGACAACAGAAACCGCGGAGATCAAGACCGTGGAGGACGAGATGGACACAGAGGCCGGTATTAATCTGACAAAGGAGGAAATATGAGAAAGCCTGTCAGCTTAATTTTAGTCATTATCCTGCTTATCGCATGTTCCGGGTGTTTTTGGAAAGTAGAACATGATCAAAGAGGTTATGAAGGCCGGGATAGCGGAGGGTATGGAGACAGAGAACACGGAGTGAGTGATGACCAAAGCCGTGGGAAGCAAGGTGATTACGACCGCGAAGACAGAGATGAACAAAAAGACCGGAATTAACCGGACAAAGGAGAACATATGAATAGACTTCTTAGAATAATTTTAGTCATCACCCTGCTTATCGCGTGTTTTGGCTGTTTTATACCGGGCCGCGGATGGGTTGTACCTGGTGACGAGGTGCACGGCGACCACGATCGTGGAGGGCATGGTGACCACGACAGAGGAAGACATAATGGACACGAAGAAAGGCATTAAGCTGATGATGGCTTTGACCTGATGTCTGAATGTAAGGAGGACGAGTGGACACGAAGGTACTTGTGACATTAAGAATGATCGTACGGCCTGAAAAGAGGAAGGCTCTCTTAGAAACCATGCGGGGGATGCTTGAGCCTGCGCGGGTCGAAAAGGGCTGTTTGAATTACCGTCTCTATGAAGACATAGAAAACAGAAATATTTTTATTCTGCTGGAAGAATGGGAGACACAGGAAGATCTTGAGAAACACATCCGAACAGACAATCAGCGCAGGATGCTCGCGCTCATGGATCTTCTTAGTGAACAGCCTGAATTGCGGTTTAACACTGTGTTAAACACAGTAGGGATGGAGCTAATAGAAGAGGTCCGGCATGGAATGCAGTGATAGAGATGAGAGCAGAAAGGATATGCCATCAGGTGAAATGCAGCCCCTGAGGCAAAACCTCAGATAAAAAAAGGAGGTCTATATGTTTTGGACAATAGCTGTGATACTGATAATTCTGTGGGTGCTTGGACTGGTCAGCAGTTACACCATGGGAGGATTTATTCATATCCTGCTGGTGATCGCAATTGTTGTTGTACTGATCAGAATAATTTCCGGACGTAAACCGTTGTAATTGCAGGTCCAAAGGAAAGGAAATTGAATAGAAAAGAGGTGAGGATGAAAAAACATTTTATTGATAACAGGTTGAAGCAGTAAAGACAAAAAATTTAACAGGAGGTGTAAAGATGCAAGCAATAACAGCAAAAAGATTACTAATACTAGTAATTGCCATATTTTCAATGAGTTTGATGATTGGTTGCTCTGGTATGGAGAAGAGACCGGCAGACAGAGGCGGATATGCTTACTATCCCGCAGAATTAGTTAAGGCAGACCGTGACCTCAATGAAGCACGCGCAGCAGGTAAAGACAAAGAATGTCCGGGAGAATTTAATGCTGCAAAAGATATGGTAGACAAGGCCTATGAGACCTACATGTCATGCCGTACCAAGGACGCGATAGCTATGGCCAATGAAGCGATCGCCAAAATCAAGGCCCTTTGTCCGCCTAAACCGGTTGTCGTGATGAAGCCTGAACCCAAACCTGAGCCTAAACCTGAGCCACCACCATTGCCGCCAGTTGTGGAACCGGTGAGGATAATACTTGAGGACATACACTTTGACTTTGATGAAGCGATTCTTACAAGGGCTGCACTGGATATCCTGAGCAACGACATAAAAGTTCTGGGAGAAAATCAGGGCATACATATCCAGATCGAAGGACACACCTGTGCGCATGGTGAAGAAGACTACAATATGGCTCTTGGCGAAAGAAGGGCAATAGCAGTTCAAGAGTATCTCGCAAATCAGGGGATCGCTGCTGACAGGATGACGACTATCAGCTATGGCGAAACAAGACTCGCTATGCCTGAGACACCGACGCCGAAAAACAAGAATTCAGAGGAAGCAAAGACTAACAGACGTGTTCACTTTGAAGTTATCGTGAAATAGAAAAACATAAAGCAAGGAGGTGAGCAATGAAGAAAGTTGTTTTGATGTCAGTGTTGTTGGTCTTTGGTATGGCTTTGTTTTCGGGCTGCGCTTCTGTGCAAACATGGCCGGATTATGAAAGGAATGCAGAGAACAAGATGGTCGTAATCCAGGAGAAGATCGGTGATGGGCTTAAAACCGGTGCGCTTAACCCTGATCAGTCCCAGATGTTTCTGACGACGCTAAAGGGTATCCGAATAGACTATATTGACCTGAGAGACAGACGGGTCTACCGGGACGAATGGGAAAACCTTATTGGAAGGCTTGATGCGCTCGGAGAGGAGATAAACAGGGCCTTTGACCGGCCTGCAAGAATTGAAGAACCGAGGAATGGAGACAGGATCGTCTCACTCCAAAGGAGAATTGATGATGGAAAGATCAGCAGGCGCTTGCCTCGGACAGAGGAGCGGGAATTTCAATCCAGATTAGACTCCATCCGGCGTGAGTATTTACGGATGACAGAAGAAGGCAGATACAGCACGAACGAGGAGAGAACAGACATTTCCCGTAGGCTCGATTCACTGGAAGCAGATATGAATCGGTATAGGTAGAATTTTCAGGATAACGGCAGCCAGGGGTCAGGTATTAATTTTCCCTGGTTACATTTATTAACATTGCAATCGTATGATTGCAGATCAAAAGGCAGGAGGAAAGAAATGAAAAAGTTTATTTTTATGACAGTGTTAATGGTTTTTGGATTGGCCTTGTTTTCAGGCTGCGCTACTATGACAGGCAGAACAGCAGGTGAACATATTGATGACGCGAGCATTACCACGGAAGTGAATGCGATAATCGTCAAAGACGATGACGCAAAGTATTTAAAGATCGATGTTTCCTCAACAGATGGAAATGTTGTTCTCCAGGGTTTCATACATGACAGAACAGCTGAGGACAGGATCGTAGCAAAGATCAGACAGATCAAGGGCGTAAAATCCGTTAAAAGCCTCTTGAAAATAGAACCGAAAAAATAGATGAACAAGGGGCATTCCGTGAAAACACTGATTGCTTATCCTGATTTCCCGGGATGCCCCTGCCCCTCCATTTGAGGGTTTTATGATCTCACGCTGCTATTTGGAGAGAAAAGTATCACTTCTTCTTCAAGGCACAGGATGAAAGGAGAAATGCTATGCCGTTAATTCAATTAGTGATTGTTCTGGTTGTGGTTGGGGTGGTCCTATGGGTGATCAACAGCTATATACCGATGCAGTCTACCATAAAGAAAATTTTGAATGTGGTAGTGGTTATTGTTGTGATTCTCTGGTTGTTGAGTGTCTTCGGAGTCATAGGAAACCTCTCGACTATTCGTGTTGGAAAGTGAAGGGCTTGATCATATTCTGAATATAGCAAAAAAGAATTTATAAACAGACACTCTGAAACATTAAAAGAATAAACAGGTTCAGAAACGCAGCATGAGAAAGAAATAAGCAGGAACAAAACGCAGCAATAGAAACAACATAAAGGAGAAAGCACAGTGAAAATAAAAACAAAGTATTCTGTAGCTCTGATGGTGGCTGCGATCATTCTGTTGGTGATCAGCGTGCCTGTGCATGCTTCCAAAACAGATGACCGCATCGAAGAATCAGCCCAAAAGTCGTATGTGTTCAAGACTTACCTGAAGAATGATGATATTAAAGTCCAGTCTAAAGATGGAGCAGTTGTCTTAAAAGGGACTGTCTCAAATGAACACCACAAATCATTGGCCCAGGAGACAGTTGCAGACCTGCCCGGAGTGAAAAGCGTGGACAACAAATTGGAAGTCAAAGGTGAACACCCGGCTGAGATGTCAGATGCGTGGATCAGTACAAAAGTGAAAACCACGCTTTTGTTCCATAAGAGCGTAAGCGCAGGGACAGAGGTCAACACCAAAGACGGGATAGTGACACTGAAAGGAGGAGCTGATAATCAGGCACAAAAGGACCTGACAACAGAATATGCCAAGGATGTCGAAGGGGTCAAAGACGTAAGGAATGAGATGACCGTACCTGAGACCTCAAAGAAGGCATCCAGAACAATGGGTGAAAAGATCGATGATGCTTCCA
>MHDW01000065.1:0-908 GCA_001803645.1 Nitrospirae bacterium GWC2_42_7
TAAGCACGCCGCCAGCGTTCGTTCTGAGCCAGGATCAAACTCTCATTTGATACTGGTTTATTCTCAAAAAATTAACGTGACCTACTCTTGAGTTTTCAAAGAGCTTCCTCGTGGTACCTGTTAAAATAGATTAAAAGGTATTCTGAAGAATAATAAAGGCTATCGCAAAATGTATAGCCTTAATTTAAAGAACTCAGTATTATAAATTTTCCAACTAAAATTTACAAGTACTTCTATATATAGAATATCACCTTTACAAATAAAGTCAAAATATAAAAACCATCCAAAAGACAATAAAGCACTAATTATCTCAAAATATCTCTTTTTTTATCCAAAAAACGCTTATTTCTTGAGTTTTTTTATATTTCTTAAAATAAAAAAACCTACAGTTCCTGAACAAAAAAATTCGTCTCTTTTTCTTCCTTGACTGTTGAGAGGTCACCATGCCCGGGAAAGATTTTCACAGACAAAGGAAGAGATATTATCCTTTTAAAAGATTTTTTCAGTTCTTCAATGCTGCCGCCGTAAAAATCAGTCCGTCCAACAGAACCCGCAAACACTGTGTCTCCAGTCAGGATAATCCCTTCGCCATAAAGGCAAATTCCCCCCGGACTATGTCCCGGGGTATGCAAGACTTTAAATTTCAGGCTGCCAATTACCATCTCATCTCCTTCAACCACAAACATATCAGGGGAAGGCAAAGGCTCAAGATCATATCCCCATAGAGAGGCCTGATCTTTTGCACTCGAATAAAGCTCAAGATCATTTTTGTGAATAACTAATTTTGCCCCGGTCTTCTCCTTAATATCAGGAACAGCCCCTATATGGTCAAAATGCGCGTGTGTGCATATTATATAATTAACTTTTAATTTCCTGTCTTCGATAACATCTATTATTCTTTCCGGTTC
>MHDW01000065.1:986-1256 GCA_001803645.1 Nitrospirae bacterium GWC2_42_7
TTTATTCTTTATCATTTCATATAAATATTTCATCTCTTCGTTTCGCAAAAAATAACTAACTGCGATATAAATAATAATGCATAAAGTTATGGTCCCTGATAAATAGATTGTCTTTTCGATGCCCTGGCCACCTCTTTCCCATATACCACCGTGCAAAATTGCCCAGCCGGAGATTCCCATGATTACAGATGCAGCTGTGATCTTGAAGAAGGATGTTGTAATTCTTCCTGCTTCGATACGCTTTAATTTCTTTCTCAGAAAATAAAAAAG
>MHDW01000065.1:1270-4471 GCA_001803645.1 Nitrospirae bacterium GWC2_42_7
CCGGAGTGTTTTAATGGCCCCATTAAAATAAGACTTAGCATAAGATTTGAAACAACACCCACAACAGCTATCTTCACGGGTGTTTTTGTGTCCTGCATAGAGTAGAAAGTTGCTGTAACAACCCTGACTCCGACAATTGACCATATGCCAATTGAATAAAATAAAAGCGCCTCCGCAGTTCCTTTTGTTGCAGCATAATCGAAGTGTCCCCTCTGGAAGAGAAGATTCACAATAGGTTCCCTAAGCGCTATAAGGCCAGCCATAGCCGGCACAGAAATAAAAAACAAAAGCCTTAGCGCAAAAGAGAAATCTTCTCTTAATTTATCAAAATCACCTTTGACCGCATGCTCTGATAAAGCTGGAAGTACAGCCATGCTCATTGCAACTCCGAATATACCTACAGGGAACTGTATCAATCTCATCGAGTAATACAAGTACGTTATACTGCCTTCAGGAAGAAATGATGCAAGCACATTACTTACGATTATATTTATCTGATTCACAGCTAAAGCCATAGTTGCAGGGATCAGAAGAATAAACATTTTTTTTAGTCCGGGATGCCTGAAGCTGGTGTCCAGTCCGAGTCTGTATCTGTTTTTAAAGAATGTTGGCAATTGAAATACAAACTGGACAAAACCTCCCAGCGCAACTCCCGCAGCAACTACAATAATAGGCTGTTTGGACATTGGGGCAAAAAATACTACAACAAGAATAATAGTTATATTGAGCATTGCAGGCGCAAGTGTTGGTATAAAAAAAACTCTTTTTGTATTCAGCGCACCCATGATCAACGCTGCAAGGCTGATAAATAAAAGAAACGGGAACATTATTCTTGTCAGAAGCACTGTCATCGCGAATTTTTCAGGATATTTCAGGAATCCAGGGGCAATGGCTGATACTATCCCAGGGGCAAAAATAATACCCAACAGGCAAACAATCCCAACAACAATGATCAGAAAAGTAAAAGCTATGATAACAAGCCGTTTGGCCTCCTCTTCCCCCTTTTTTTGCCTGTACTCAGTTAAAACAGGAATAAAGGCAGACGACATAGACCCTTCAGCAAAAAGCTCTCTTAATAGATTCGGTATCCTGAAAGCTGCAAAAAAAGTATCTGAGAGACCCGTTGCACCAAAATATGCCGCAAGTATCATGTCCTTTACATAGCCGAGCACACGGCTTATAAGTGTTGCAACTGACATTACACCTGCTGCTTTTGCTATTTTCCCTTTTCCGTCCATATCAGCGGTAATTATAACAGATAAGCAATTGTCGAAAAACCTTTTGAGATTCTATGTAACCATAAGTAAAGCCACAGATATCACCCTCCCCTTTGTCCCCTCCCCTCAAGGGAGGGGAATTGAAGGAATTCCCTCGCCCCTTGAGGGTGAGGGTGAGGGAGAGGGGTATTTTCGGGTCAATGACAGTCAATTTATGTCGTTGAGTATAGTATGCGCTGGAAAAATCCGGCAACTTATTAATGGTTTTATAATAGCATTATCAGAAAATCCCTCCTAACCTCCCTTTGCTAAAGGGAGGTATTCCCCCTCTTTGGAAAAGAGGGGAGAGGGGAGATTTTCTGATTTGATAATATTTCAATTATGCACATATTATTAATCTTTACGTTTGCAAAGAAAGAAACGAAAAATTATAATTAAACTATCTCCAATAAATATAAAAATAAGGACTCAGATTCTCACATGTATCTCAACGGTATTTGTTTTATCACAGACAGAACATATTGCACTCTACCTTTTTCTGAAATGGTCAAAGCAGTGCTGGATGCAGGGATAAAATTTATTCAGCTCAGGGAAAAAGAAGGGTCAAGACGCCAGATGTATGAAGATGCGATCAGGCTAAGGGAACTAACCAGATCTTTTAATGCAGCATTAATAATAAATGACTATGCTGACATAGCACTTGCTGTTGATGCTGATGGAGTCCATCTCGGACAGGATGATCTGCCTTTGAAAGAGGCCAGAAAAATTATGGGGAAGAAAATAATAGGGATCTCGACACATAATCTTGAGCAGGCAAAAGTAGCTGAGAATGGAGGAGCTGATTATATAGGATTCGGCCCGGTTTTCCATACTACAACAAAAGACGCAGGAACTCCCAGGGGGGTTTACGATCTAAGAATTATAAAAGAGAATGTGAACATCCCTGTTATTGCAATTGGCGGGATAACTCTTCATAATATTAAATCTGTAATCGATGCAGGGGCTGATGCTGCGGCAGTTGCAACAGCGGTCTGTAAAGGAGATATCACAGAAAACGCTAAAAAACTTATCAGTTTATTGAATAAATAGTGTCTGTTTATAAATATCAGTGTTTCACCCTCCCTTAATCCCTCCCCTCAAGGGAGGGAAACTTTCTAACCCTCGCCCCTTGGGGGAGAGGGTTGGGTGAGGGGTATTTGAGGGATTAAAAACTCTGGATTCCCTGATCAAGTCAGGGAATGACGGATTAAGTTTAACAGTAAATACACAGACTCTAAATAATTATTTGTAAAAGGAGGATTTTAAGATGAAAAAGTTTTATATCTTTATTTTTCTGTTAGGACTTGTTCTTTTTGCCTTATCAGCATGCCAGAAAAAAAGCGAAACAATAAAGATCGGCATTGCCGGTCCAATGACAGGCGACCAGAGCAAGATGGGCATGGATTTCAGAAACGGGGCCTCCCTTGCTATTGAGGAATGGAACGCAAAAGGCGGCCTACTCGGCAAGCAGATTGAAATGCTGACAGGTGACGACCAGCATGATCCCAAGCAGGCTGTGTCTGTTGCAAACAAGATGATCAATGAAGGTCTAACAGGTCTTATCGGCCATTTCAACTCGAACTGCTCGATACCAGCTTCTGAATATTATAACCGGGCAGGAATCCCTATGATATCCCCTGGCTCTACAAATCCAAAGCTAACAGAACAAGGCTTTAAAGGCGTGTTCAGAGTTTGCGGAAGAGATGACCAGCAGGGTAAAGTCGGAGCAGATTTTGTTACAAATCAGCTTAAGCTAAAAAAAGTTGCTGTCCTCCATGACAAGACAACATATGGACAGGGACTTGCCGATGAATTCAAAAAAGCTCTTGGAAGCGGGATTGAAGTTATTTATTATGGCGGCATTGTGCAGGGGGACAAAGATTTTAAGGGAGTTTTAACGTCTGTAAAGCAAAAAAATCCTGAGTTGATCTTCTTTGGCGGTATT
>MHDW01000065.1:4492-11281 GCA_001803645.1 Nitrospirae bacterium GWC2_42_7
GGTCAGACAGGCAAAAGAACTCGGCATGAGTGTTCCATTCATGAGCGGGGACGGTTCTATTGATCCGAAATTTATCGAGATTGCAGGAGTACAGGCTGCAGAGGGGACATATCTGACCTTCAGTCCTGATCCAAGGAATATTCCCACTGCGAATGAATTCATAGAAAAATATAAGGCAAAATTCGGTGAGCTCGGCCCATATTCCATATATGCATACGATGCGACAAATATTATGCTGTCGGCTATTAAAGAGGCCAATACAACTGAAGGCAAAGCAATAATAGACAAACTTCATGATATGGAATACCATGGAGCTATTGGGAAAATAGAATTTGATGACAAGGGTGATGTTACTGTAGCTCCTTATGTTGTCTGGATAACAAAGGATGGAAAGTTTGCAGAATATTGGAAACCATAACCAGGATTTTCAACAATTGTGATCAAACATCATCGTCAACGGATATAACCCATGAAAAACACACTTGTTTTTGTTGTTTTTGTTCTTGTAGTAGTAGGATTGCTATTTTCTATTTCAGGAAAAAGATCTCCCCAGATACCCAATGATACTGACCACAGAGCTATAACCGATACAACAGTCTGTCTGGGATGCCATGGTCCTTCACAAAAATACCAGAGGAAAACCACACATCCGCCAAAACATGAATGTTTTAAATGCCACAAGAACAAGAAGATCAGGAGAGAGAACAGACCGTCTTAAATAAAAGCCATCTTTGTGATAAACTTTATGTGAAAGGAAAAACAATGAATATTGGGATAATTGGCTCAGGCAATTTAGGAAGTGGATTAGGCAGTTTGTGGGCTAAAAAAGGCCATAAGATTATCTTCAGTTACTCAAGGAACCTCGATAAACTGAATGCTTTGGCCGCAGATAATCCCGGTGCAAAAACAGGCACACCTGCAGAGGCTGTGAAAAATAGTGAAGTAATTATTCTCTCCGTAAAATGGGAAAATATTCACGATGCTCTCAAAGCCGCGGGACCAATGAATGGAAAGATCCTGATTGATTGCACCAACCCGGTCAGCCCGGATATGAGCAGCCTTTCAATAGGTCATACAACATCAGGAGCAGAAGAGGTCGCCAAAATGGTGACTGGAGCAAGGGTAGTACAGGCCTTTAATACATTATGCGCAGATGTCTATCATTCTGATTCGCGATTGTTCGGATCCAGAAGGCCGACAATGTTCTACTGCGGAGATGAGCCTCAGGCAAAAAGTGTTGTATTCGACCTAATCAATGAACTCGGCTTAGAACCAGTTGATGCAGGGCCTCTTAAGAACGCTCGTTATATTGAACCACTTGCGATGCTTATGCTCCAGATCGGTTATCTGCAAGGCTCAGGGACTAATATAGCAATAAGCCTGATACGACGCTAAAAGAGAGTTTTTTGGATAATTTCTTTTTGCATATAAGAAACACAAACCAATGATGTTCAATATATATCTTCTCAGTGTAATTATATGAAAATACCAATTCAGAAGATTTTCGTTTTTATATGCTTTATGGTTTTAATCTGCGTCGCATCCTGCGCTACGTCTGACAGATCAAACTCTAAAAGCAAAAATGAACAACCATTAAAGTCAATTCAAGAGGTAATCGGGCCACCCAAAGAGAGAGCAAAAATAATTGAACAGAATAAAGTTATTTGGGAGCCTCAGGAGAGATTTTTGGATAAAAAAGCAACGCAGGAAAAAATAAAAATATGGGCTATAGAGCCGAAACAATGAGATTGTCCCTTATTTCTTGCTGAATTAAACAGCAAACTTGTTTTAAGCAAGCAGGCCGGAAGAAGCGAGCACTGTTTTTGCGATATTGATATCTTTTTTTATCTGGCTTATTAATTCCTCCACGTTTGCAAACTTCTTTTCATCCCTGATCCTCTTGATGAAAAATAACGAGATCTCTTCACCATACAAGTCTTCATTGAAATCAAAGATGTGGGCTTCTATAGTAGTCTCATGTTTATTGAAAGTAGGACGCATTCCAATATTCAGGACCCCGTCATAATATTTGTCCCTCGCAAGGATCCTTGCTGCATACACCCCGTCTGCCGGAATGATCATATGCTTTGAAGCGATATTTGCAGTCGGAAACCCAATAAGTTTCCCCCTTCCGTCACCTTTTACCACAACCCCTGTAATAGCATAAGGTCTTCCAAGAAGCTTTGCTGCATCTTCAACCTCTCCTTCGCCCAATAATTGCCGTATCCTTGTACTGCTTATGACCTCGCTGTTAAAAGATATCTGCTCTATCTCCCTTACCGTGAAGCCAAATTCATTGCCGAATTCCCTCAGTTTCTGGATATTGCCTTCCCTGCCTTTTCCGAATCTGTAGTTGTAGCCCACGAATATTTCCTTTGCACCAAGAAGGTCACCTAAAATATTCTTCGCAAAGTCACGAGGAGGCATTGATGAAAATTCCATCGTGAATGGTATCTTGACAAGGACGTCAATACCAAGTTTTTCAAAGAACTCTATCTTCTCCTCATAAATGCTTATCAGTGGAGGACATTTTTCAGGCGCTAAAATTTTTAATGGATGAGGCCTGAAAGTAATTACCATGCTGACAGCGCCTGTTTCTTTTGCCCTTTCCGTAACCATTCTTATAAGTTCCTGATGTCCGAGATGCAGACCGTCAAAGTTGCCGAGGGTGATGATACTGTTTTTGAACCTTTCAGTTATCTGTTTTAGATCTGTGATCAATACCATGTTGTCTGCCTCTTCTTATTTAGGAAATTATTTGCAACTCATGTTTTTAGTATTTAGAGGTTAAATAGCTCTACACAAAATATGGATATTCAATTATAATAGTTTTGGAGATCATTTGCTGAAGTTTTTGGTATATGCATTGAAAATATTGATGTTTAAAGGGAAATAATGTTCAACAAGAAGCTTAAGTTTTATCACCAGATACTGGACAATGTTGCTGACGGGGTATACTTCATCAACATTGACCGAAAGATAGTTTTCTGGAATAAAGGCGCTGAGAAGATCAGCGGCTATACATCCAGCGAAGCAGTGGAGAAATCATGTTATGATGACTTTCTCAATCATGAGGATGAAAAGGGGAATACCCTCTGCGATTCCGGATGCCCACTTGTGGCCGGCGCTGAGAATAAAGAGTTTATTCAGAGAAACCTTTTTATAAAAAGAAAAGACGGCAGTAAAGTGCTTGTGGAAGAAAATATTTCGCCTTATTATGTCGGTGATAAATTTATGGGAGTGATCATAACCTTCAGGGACATATCTCTCTTTAAGGAGCTCAAGCCTTTTCAGATGAGAATGGACAAGATGAAAAGGCTTATTCCTATCTGCGGCTGGTGCAAAAAGATAAGGAAAGATACAGAGAACTGGGAACAGATCGAGGCATTCCTTGCAGAAGAAGGCTTTGGCGAGTTCACCCACTCTATGTGTCCTGTATGTGCTGAAAAGATCTTTTCAAAAAAGATATATATGGAAAGCTATCAAAACGTCTGCAAAGCTATAAGCTCAAGCATATCTCTGGATGAAGTGCTGAAGCTTGTTGTAACCAATGTAGTTAAGGTAATGAACGTAAAGGCAAGCCTTCTAAGGCTTTTGAACAAGGAAAAGAACCAGTTGGAGCTTGCGGCCTATCATGGTCTCAGTCAGGGTTATGCTGATAAGGGGCCTGTTGAATATGACGGTAGTATAGACGATGCTCTGGCCGGCAAAGCAGTATCCGTATATGATATTACTGCTGACACAAATGCCAAATACCGCAAAGAAGCCGAAAAAGAAGGCATAAGAACTATTCTTTCCATTCCGATGCGTTTTAAAGACGAGGTCATCGGGGTATTGAGAATGTATACATCCGAACCTGTGGAGTATTCTGAAGAAGACCTGAAGTTTGCTGCAGCCATTGCAGAGCAGGCGGCCATTGCTATTATGAATGCTCAAATATTCGAAAAAACCGTGTCAAAGGAAAGGGAGTATCTGAATGTTTTTCAGGACATCACAAAGGCTGTAAGTTCAACCCTGGACGTAAATAAGGTCCTTGACATGATAGTAAATAAGCTGCCGGAAGTGCTGAACCTTAAGGCTGCGACAATAAGACTTCTCGATGAAACAGGAGAAAAACTCAAACTCGTTGCATCACATGGCCTCAGTGAAAAATATCTCAACAGAGGGCCGGTTGATACTGAAGAGAATATAAAAGAAGCCTTGAACGAGAAACCTGTTGCAATAAATGATGTATCAACAGACCACAGAATAAGATATGGCAAAGAGGCTGAAGAAGAGGGAATAAAAAGCATTCTGACCCTTCCCATTATCGCAAGGGGCAAGGTCATCGGAGTGATCAGGCTCCTTTCAGGTTGGCCGAGAAATTTCACTACCGGAGAGATTGCCTTTGCATCCTCCCTCGCAGAACAATGCGGGACTGCCATCGAAAATGCACGGATGTACGAAAGACAGTACAGAGAAATAAAATACCTAAAGGCCATACAGAACATTTCAAAAGCCATTAGTTCAACCATGAATGTCCGTGAAGTCCTTGATATGATCGTAGAAATGATACCCGGCATTATGAACACAAAGGCAGCGACAATAAGACTGCTGGATTCTTCCGGAAAAAAACTTGATTTGGTCGCCGCATATGGATTGAGCGAAAAATATCTCAACAGGGGGCCTGTTGATGCTGAAGACAGCATTTCTCTTGCTCTCGTGGGAAAGCCTGTTGCGATTTATGATACAGCAACAGACTCGCGGATAGATTACAGGGACGAGGCAAAAGAAGAAGGAATAAAGAGCATTCTCGTTGTACCTATCGTTGTAAGGGAAAAAGTCATAGGTATAATGAGGCTTCTTACTGATGAGCATCGCGACTTCAGTCAGGATGAAATTGATTTTGCAGCTGCCCTTGCTGAACAGGGCGGAATTGCTATTGAGAACGCACAGATGCATGAAAAAACAAAAGAATGAGCAGCTTGCTTTTTTTAGATACTTTCTGTAAAACTATTTTCAGTTTCAGGCGCAATAAGCTTAAAAGGGAATCCTGTTAAACTCAGGAGCGGTCCCGCCGCTGTAATCCTGATTTCTCTGTCAGAAATAAGCGCCTTTACCGGTAACATGCCACTGTTCATATCTGGATGGGAAGGCTGGTAAAGGTCAGGAAAGCCAGAAGACCTGCCTGTACTAATAGTAGTAAGCATATAGTAGTTAGTAGTCAGGGTAAAAACCTTTCTGCTTGCTACTAACTACTTACTACAATTTTTTAATGCCTTTCCGTGGAGGAAGGCGAGGATGAAGTAAATCAGGGTGCAATCCTCAGAACCCTTTATTGGGTCTGAGGATTTTTTATTTTTAGGGAGATAAAATGATTATTAAAAGCAGTATATGGTATTTTCGCTCATTCCTGCCTGCCGGCAGGCAGGCTCGGTCTTTGACCTCCGAGGTTTTGCCTCACCCCTCTCAAATCCCCCCTTGCCAAGGGGGGACTAAGGGGGGTCTGTCGGAATTGCAGGCAAAAAAACCGCTCAAATACTATATCCTGCTTTTTGTTTTTTCACTGTTCACTATTCACCTTTCACTTTTCACTTGTGCTTATGCTGTTGAACCGCCACAAAGAATCATCTCTCTTGCGCCCAATCTGACTGAGATACTTTTTGAACTTGGCCTTGGGGACAGGATTGCCGGAGTCACAAGCTTCTGCGACTATCCTGAAGAAGCAAAGAAGAAACCAAAGGTCGGGGGAATGTCCAATCCTTCATTAGAGACTGTAGTTTCGATGAAGCCCGACATTGTCCTGATGACCACAGACGGCAACCCACAAGAATTTGAGGCCAGACTGCGTTCTTTTGAAATAAAGACCTATATATTCAGGGCGCGCAGATTAACTGAACTGCCGGATGGCATAAGAGACCTCGGTGCTATTCTTGGGGTAAAAGACAGGGCAGAGGCTCTGGCTGACAATACAGAAGAGCGAATTAATAGGTTGCGAGAAAACAAAAATTTTTCACCCTTCACCCTTCACTCTTCACTGAAAAGAAAGGTCTTATTCATTGTATGGCCTGAGCCCCTTATCGTTGCAGGTCCCGGAACTGTAATAGACGATGCAATACACATTATCGGCAGCGAAAACATAGCTTCTAAGGCAAAGGCATCATATCCAAAATACTCAATAGAAGAAATCCTCCGCATGTCCCCTGATGTGATAATGATCGGGAAAGGCCATGCTGATGTCAGGAAGGTTTCAAAAGGTCTTCTTAAAAGATTAAAGATCCTTCCAGCAATAAAAAATAATAGGGTATTTTATGTGAGCGACGACCTATACAGGCTTGGGCCAAGGACCCTCAGGGGAGTAGAAGAGATCGGGAGTCTGGTAGAGGGCATCAAATGAGAGTAAAAATATTTTTTATTATTGTGATATTTGCCTTTATATTAACTATTTCCCTTTTTCTCGGACCAACTGTAATCAACCCTTTAGGCATGGACGGAACAACAAAAGAAATACTTTTTAATATAAGGGCCCCGCGTATTATCGTTGCTGTGCTTATGGGTATGGCTCTTGGTGCTTCAGGTGCAGTGTTGCAGGGCATACTCAGAAACCCTCTTGCAGATCCTTACATCCTCGGCATATCCAGCGGCGCTTCGCTTGCTGCTGCTTTCGGCATAATAGGAGGCATGACCTTTCTGGGCACTTTCACGACCCCTGTTCTGGCTTTTACAGGGGCTGTTATCACAGGCAGTATTGTAGGCATAATGGGATGGAAAAAGGGCGGGCTTTGGCCTGAGAGACTGCTTCTTGCAGGC
>MHDW01000066.1:0-3795 GCA_001803645.1 Nitrospirae bacterium GWC2_42_7
ACAGTATCAAGGATGCTCCGGATAAACTCCTCGCTGCTCCTGATCTTTTCCTCTGCTTTTTTGCGCTCGGTGACATCGTTAGTAACTGATAGGAGTGAGACGATCTCACCTTTTTTGTTGCGTAGGGGGACAGCGTGCGTGTGCAGCCAAACAGGCTTCCCTTTAAGTCCGATTGCCTTGAACTCCAATTCCCGGGATTCTCCCTTGAATACATCCTGAACCAGGTTTTTAAATGCCTCCCTGTGTTCTTCGGAGATAAGAGGATACACACACTGATTCTGCACTTGTTCGAGCGAATCAGCCTGGATCATATTGAGGCCCATGCGGTTCATTCTTAGCAGACACCCGTCTGCGTTTAGCAGCTTTACTCAAGTGGGTGCTGTTTCAATAACCGTCTCCAGGAGTGCCTGGCTTTCCCTCAGAGCTTCTTCAGAGTGCTTACGTTCCGTGATGTCCTGGGCGATAGAGAGCAACTGAGGTTTTCCGTTCACCATGATCGACTCGCCGTTATACAGGCAGGTAATCTTCCTCCCGTCTTTCCTGCGCAAGTATAGTTCCATCCCCTCGACTCGACCGTGCTTGAGAAATATCTGTCTCAGGCGCGTACGCTGTTCTTCCGAGTTCCAGCCGATCTCGACAACAGTCCGGCCGATAACCTCGTCCCGCGTGAAGCCTGATATTTCCAGGAACTTATTGTTTATTTCAAGCAGCCTGCCGGTCTCGATCTCGCTCAAGGTAATCAACAGGGGCGCCTGCTGGAATATCTTCGAAAACTTTTCCTCGCTTTCCTGCAAGGTGTCTTTTGCTTGATTGTTCGTGTTTGCAGTTTGGGGACTGGCTGTGGTCTTTTTCGCAGCACCAGTTGTTTTAGCGTTGTTTTTTGCTGTTGGCTTCTTCTTGTCTGCCATTTCCCCTCGCGTACAGTAAGATCCCTAATTCACAACATCTTAGCTGTGGATAAGTGGATCCATAAATTTAATATAGCATAAAGTATTTATTTCTGATATCCCAAACTAATGTGAGGGAATAATTGATAGCCGAGCGGAACGTGAACAATAAAACTATGTTTATAAAAATACCATATTTCTAATACTGTCCTCTATCCAAAGTCCTGTATTGGATCGCCTCTGATATATGATGTGACTGTATATCTTCGGAGGATTCAAGGTCTGCAATTGTCCGCGAGAGTTTTAGTATCCTTGTGTATGCCCTTGCTGAAAGGCTGAGGCTATGCATTGCTGTCTCAAGCAGAGTTTGAGCATCTTCTTTCAATCTGCAGTATTTTTTGATATGTCTTGTCTTCATCTGGCTATTGCAGTAGATCTTGTCTTTGCTGAATCTTTCGAGCTGCATACTGCGTGCTTTAACAACTCTCGCCCTGATGTCCTCAGATCTCTCGCCGGATAATTCTGTTGAGAGTTCTTTGTATGGTACAGCAGGAACTTCGATATGAATATCTATCCTGTCGAGCAAAGGCCCAGATACTCTTCTTCTGTAACGGTGTATCTGCCCCGGAGCGCATGTGCACTGGTGTTTTGGGTCACTCAGGTAACCGCAGGGGCAAGGGTTCATGGCGCTTACAAGCATAAATGAAGCAGGGTAAGTGATTGATGCTACTGCCCTTGAAACCGTAACCTCGCCGTTTTCGATCGGCTGTCTCAAGACCTCAAGCGCATTCCTCTTGAACTCAGGAATTTCATCAAGAAATAAAACTCCGTTATGAGAGATACTCACCTCTCCGGGTTTTGGTGTCTGTCCGCCTCCAATTAATGCAACATCTGATATTGTGTGATGAGGTGAGCGGAACGGCCTGATCGCAAGCAGAGGCTGTCCATTTTTTAATAGTCCTGCAACACTATGTATTCTCGTTGTTTCAAGGGCTTCGTCAAATGTCATATCAGGGAGGATTGTCGGCAGCCTTTTCGAGAGCATTGTTTTGCCGGACCCAGGAGGGCCGAGAAGCAGAACATTATGGCCTCCTGCTGCAGCGACCTCAAGGGCGCGTTTTGCATGTTCCTGACCTTTTACATCCGAAAAATCATCTTCGTAAACAGAGTGCTCTCTTATGGTCTGTGAGATATCTGTGATTACAGGAGCGTAATTTTTCTCTCCCCTCAGAAAGGCAACAACATCAGGGAGGCTGGGAATTCCATACACGTTCACACCATTCACAACAGCGCCTTCAGGGGCATTTTCAGCAGGGAGAATAATTCCCTTCAGCTTGAGATCACGAACCATGAGTGCCATAGAAAGAGCGCCCCTCACAGGTTTGATCCTGCCGTCAAGCGAAAGCTCGCCTGTAAATATATAACCATCCAGAGAAGCCGGGTCTATCAGTCCCTCTGAGGCGATTATGCCGATAGCGATAGGCAGGTCAAAGGCTGAGCCTTCTTTTTTGAGGTCTGCAGGCGCAAGGTTGACTGTGATCTGTTTTAGCGGGAAATTGAAGCCCACATTCTTTAATGCAGCTCTTACCCTGTCCCTGCTTTCTTTTACAGCAGCATCCGGTAGTCCAACCATCGAAAAATGCGGAAGACCGCGCGAAGAAATATCAACCTCAACCTCAACTCTGTAAGCGTCTATTCCTACAACACTCGCACTTAATATTTTTGAAAGCATTAAGCAAGAATCCCCCTTAATTCCAAGTGAAAAAGAATAGCATTAATTAATAATCAAGGGCAAGAGGAGTTTTTTAAGTGATAAGTACCAAGTTAGTCAGGATTATTCATAAACTATAATACTAGTGTCCTGTCTCATAAATAGCTTTTCTTTATCTGTCATTCCCGTGCTTAAGAGCACCTACTGTTGGCAACGTCGGGAATCCTTCTTTTAAAAGGGGAAAGATTCCGAACAAGTCGGAATGACAGCCTTAAAAACCGTAAATGATTATATAGTCACGATTTTTAGACACCCTACCATCTCTGCAGCGGAGAGGATTATTCTTCATCCCGGCTTTTTCATTAATTAATATCCTGTTTTGGACAGATGAGACCTGATATTGCAAAATAGCAAAGCTAAGTTTTAATATTTAGTGCAGGTGATTTTAAAATTGCGGGAGGTCTTGATATGAAAAAATTAGCTTTATTTTTATTGATCTGCATAACACTGGTTTCTTGCAGTAAAAAACAGGTGAAGCCTGTGTCCGAAGAAACAAAGGCTACAAAGGAGGCCTTTGCTCTGGCAGAAACAATAAAAGATGCTTTTATAAAAAAAGACCTGGCTACTTTGGAAAAAAACTCTACTATTGATGGCTTAAGGGACATTACATCCTATAGCAAGGGTTTTGACGATGTTGAAATTACCTTAACTCCGAGATGGATGGAGATAGAAGACAACCAGATCAGCCTTAACATTTCATGGAAAAGCAGATGGGTTGTTGGGGGCAAAAGGACAGAAGGAAGGGGCATGGCTGTTTTTGTTATGGAGGGCAGTCCTTTAAAATTGATAAAGATCATGAGAGCAAACCCGTTCGTTTTTCCGGAATATTGATTTAGTTATTTTCTAGAATAAAACAACCCACCCCACTGCCCCTCCAAGGAGGGGACCTCTTTTATATCGGGTGTCTATGCAAAAAGTCCCCTCTTGGGAGGGGATTAAGGGGTGGGTTATAAATTGTAATTGAAGCTTTACGGCGTAGAAAATCACGTGTGCTCAGTCTGAAACAATATACAGGGGTTGTTCTTCTTTAAATCTTAATGGCAGGAACTGCAGGAGCCTTTACTGCAGGAGGTGCAGCCTGAGGACGAACCGGCAAAAGGTTTATCAACTCCGCTCATACCGAAGGCAGACATTTTT
>MHDW01000066.1:3841-6720 GCA_001803645.1 Nitrospirae bacterium GWC2_42_7
TTCCAAAAACAAGCTTTTCAAAGTCTTCCCCGCATTCATTACATTTATATTCGTAAATAGGCATTTTTTTTCTTTTCCATGCGGACGGGGGCACCCTTTTAAAACGGGCGAGGGCCCCTCGCCCCTACTTATTTTTTCTTCGGTACTTTTTCCCAGTCTTTTAAGAACTTTGCAAGCCCTATATCTGTCAAAGGATGTTTGATAAGCTGTGTTATTACAGAATAAGGGATTGTGGCGATATCAGCTCCCATCCGGGCTGCTTCGACAACATGCAGTGGGTTGCGGATGCTGGCAACGATCACCTCAGTATCGAACATATAATTATCATAGATGTCTATTATCTCGCTTATAACTCCCATACCGTAATGGCTGATGTCGTCAAGCCTGCCGACAAAAGGGCTTACAAATGTTGCCCCGGCCTTTGCAGCTATAAGCGCCTGAGTTGAAGAAAATACAAGAGTGACGTTTGTTTTTATTTTAAGGGCAGACAGTTTTTTTACTGCCTTTATCCCTTCTTCTATCATCGGGATCTTTACAACGATATTTTTATGTATGGCTGCTAATGATCTTGCTTCTCTTACCATTACATCAGAAGTAATACCAATAACCTCTGCGCTTACAGGCCCTTTGACGATCTTGCAGATATCTTTTAATACTTTTATCGGGTCCTTGCCCTCTTTTGCCATAAGAGAAGGGTTTGTTGTAACTCCGTCAATAACCCCAAGTTCATTCGCTTTTCTGATCTCTTCAATATTCGCAGTATCAATAAAAAATTTCATAAACACTCCTTATAGAAAAAATTGTATTTTTATTATAACGAAAACAACAGTTTTTTTGCCTGACTTGGCGGAATTATTCTTAATGTCTTTTATCTGGTCTGATGGAGTCTTTTATGGCTGCGGGCTGTGCTTGCCAAACATTATATTTAGTGCTATATTTAATATGAAATTAAGCATCATAGGAGGTGCGCTATGTCACAGATAAGTCCCACGGAGGATATCCGGTCCGTAACAGACCTGAAGCGTAATACCCGCGATATCCTTGACCATCTTCATGCCACTGGGCGGCCTGTCTTTCTCACGGTCAACGGCAAAGCCGACTCTGTGTTGTTGGATGTGCATGTTTACGAAAAACATCTTCAAGCAGGAAATCTTGCAAGGCTTCTCGCCCCAGCGGAACTCGATATAGAAAGCAGGCGCACGCGTCCTGTCAAGGATTTTCTCAAAGAGTTCAAGCGTGACAAAAAAATTCCGCGTTGACATTACAGCAACCGCTGAGTCGGATGTCGCTGGAATATGGGAATATATCGCCCAGGACAAACCTGAGGCGGCAACTGCTTTTGTCCTGCGCCTGGAAGAGCAGATCAGCACACTCGAAAACTTTCCTGAGCGCTGTCAGCTTGTTCCGGAAAATGAACTACTCGGCTCTGCCTACCGCCATCTGGTATTCGGCAATTACCGGACCATCTTCAGAATTGTCGGGGCCAGGGTAATCATCTTGCGAGTGGTGCATGGATCTCAGTTACTGGATATGGGCCTGCTGGAGGGGTAGTCAAAGACATGTCGCGACTATTTAGAGGTAGACTTTCCAATTAGAAAAATTGTGTTTTTATTATAACGAAAACAGCAGATTTATTGCCTGACTCGGCAGAATTATTCTTAATGTCTTTTAACCGGTCTTGATGTAAAATAACGGTCAGGATTATGAAATTTGGTTTGAAGGAATTTTAAGGGGAAATTTTATATACGAAATTAACATGACCAAGGATACAAAAATTAAAAAAGCCCTTGCATCCGGAGAGTCTGAGACTGTGGAGTTCAAAACCAGCTTTGATAAAAATACTATCGAAACTCTTGTAGCATTTGCCAACACCAGAGGAGGCGATGTTTTAGTAGGTGTATCTGATAGGGGTGAGATTAAGGGAGTAGAAATTTCAAAAGAGACTGTGCAAAATTGGATTAACGAGGTCAAACAATATACCTCTCAGGCAATAATACCTGATGCTGAGACCATAAAGATTAAAGACAAGAACATCGTAATTCTCTCTGTGGCGGAGTCGCCTATAAAGCCGGTTGCCTGCAAGGGACGATATTACAAGCGAATAAAGAATGCAAACCACCAGCTTACTGCCTCTGAGGTTGCGGCCATGCATTTACGCACCTTCAATACGAGCTGGGACTACCATATTGATGAGTTACACACAAAGAAAGACATTTCACTCAAAAAGGTCAAGGCATTCATCCAGCGGGCCAACACAAACAGGGAAGTGCCTATTCAGGATGATCCGATGACTGTTCTACAGAAACTCGAGTTCATTCGTGACAACAAAATAACTTATGCCTGCTTCCTTCTTTTCATGTCGGAAGAGTCGAGCCTCAGCACAATCGAGCTTGGCAGGTTCCAGACGCCCATAATTATCAAGGACGGTTCTCGCCTTAAGACTGACCTCTTTGCAGAGGTTGAAGGGGTCATGCAGTTTGTTATAAAACATATCAACAAAGCGATTATTGTCACTGGAAGGCCTCAGCATGAGGAACGCTGGGACTACCCTCTTGATGCCATCAGGGAGATAGTCATTAACTCCATCATCCACCGCGACTACACAAGCGCGCAGGATTCTGTAGTCAAGGTGTATGATGACAAAATAGAGTTTTTCAATCCGGGAGGACTTCCGGCAGGCCTCACAGTCGAGAAGCTGCTCAAGGGGAATTACATTTCCAATGCCCGCAACAAGAAGATTGCTGATGCTTTTAAGGCCGCAGGGCTGATAGAAAAATATGGCTCCGGCATAAAAAGAATACTCAAAGCGTTTAAAGCGTATGGTCTTCCAGCGCCTGAGTTTGAAGAGACAAGCGGCGGGTTCATGGTTACTGCTTACA
>MHDW01000067.1:0-1487 GCA_001803645.1 Nitrospirae bacterium GWC2_42_7
TGATGGCATTTTCAGGCCAACTCTTGCTGGTTTGCTGATGTTTGGTAAATATCCGCAGTCTTTTGAGCCGCAGTTGGTTATTACTTTTTTGCAATATTATGGGACAACAGAGACGGAAAAAACACCGAGAGGCGAGCGGTTCCTCGATAACAGAAAATTCGAGGGTGCGATCCCTGAAATGGTCGAGGGCGCTGTTAATCACATAATGGCAAGTATCCGTAAAAGCAGCCTGATAGAGGGCTTATACAGGAGGGACATCCCCGAATATCCTGAGGAGGCTGTACGTGAAGCAGTGCTTAATGCCATAGCCCACCGTGATTACAGCCATTTTGTCAGGGGCAGCTATGTCCAGATACGACTTTTTGCGGATAGACTCGAAATCCAGAGCCCCGGAGGATTGTATGGAAGCGTTACCGAAGAGACCATAGACGAGGAACAATCCACACGAAACCGTATTCTCATGAGGCTTATGGAGGATTTGCATCTTGTTGAAAACCGTGGCAGTGGAATAAAAACTATGATTGAGGCAATGAGAAAGGCAAACCTTGAGCCGCCTCGCCTGCAGGATAAGCGGTCTTCTTTTTGGGTTATATTTCGGAGTCATACCCTTATGGGTCCGGAAGCTATTGCGTGGCTCAATCAGTTTGCATCTTTTCCTCTGAATGATCGGCAGCGAGTGGCGCTTGCCTACTTGAGAAACAATGGTCAAATAGCTAATAGCGATTACAGGCGGCTGCACCATATTGATCCGCTTATCGCAAACAAGGAATTGACGGCATTAGAGCAATTAGGACTGATCAAGCAGCATAGGACAAAAAGATGGGCGTATTATTCGCTCAACATCCCCGCTGAAATTGAAGAGGCTGGGCCTCTACAAACTGATGAGGAAAAGATATTGGATTATGTTCATAACCATGGCTTTATCAAACGAGAAAACTGTATAGATCTTTTGAGAGTTTCGATCGTGCGGGCTCGGTATCTTCTGCAAAAAATGTATAAAAAAGGGCTTTTAAAGCTTGAAGGAAAAGGAAGAGGGTCTCGTTATGTACTTCCATAGTCGTTCATGGGAAAACGTTTTGTCCGTTTTTTGTCCGTTTTTTGTCCGTTTTGTCCAAAAGATTCCAAAAGCGGGTTGGTTCGCTCAAACATTCAAATCTCGCATAAAGCATTATAAACTTCTTCAACTGGAATTCAATTAAATCAACATGCTACAATGGTAAATCTTTTTATTAATAGGATGTTGATCAATGGCTGAAGTGATCCCTTTTAAGGGAGTTCTTTTTAATGTACCCAAAATATCAAAAATATCAGGCGAGGACCTTCTGGCCCCCCCTTACGATATTATTACGCCTGAATACAGGGAAACTTTATACGATCAAAGTCCTTATAACATTGTTAAGGTTGATTTCGGCAAAGAGCTTCCTGAAGACAACGACAACGGAAACAGATACACACGGGCAAAAGAATATCTTGATGCATGGCTGAAT
>MHDW01000067.1:1495-8036 GCA_001803645.1 Nitrospirae bacterium GWC2_42_7
ATCGTATAAAATTAAGGACAAGGAGCTGAAGCTGAGTGGTTTCCTCGGCCTTGTGCGGCTGGAACCTCTTGGGAAAGGCAATATATATCCCCATGAATATACACATTCAAAACCCAAAAAAGACCGCCTGGAGCTTATGAGACATTGTGAAGCAAACATAAGCCCCATATTCTCCCTCTACAATAGTCAGGGGAATGGAATATCAGGCTTGTTATCAAAAACAAGCAAAACAAAACCCTACATAGAGGCAAAAGACAGTGATAGTTCTATCCACCGTCTCTGGACGATCAATGACAATGCCTCAAACAGAACAATAATGAACGAGCTTGATGGCAGTGCAATATTCATTGCTGACGGCCATCACCGGTATGAGACTGCATTGGAGTATCAGAAGGAGATGAAGAAAAAAAATAGCTCTTCTGACAAGCCTGCGCCGCACGATTATGTGCTGATGTTCCTTGCAAACATAGCTGATGAAGGGATATCCATACTCCCTACACACAGGCTGGTCAAAAGTATTTCTCCGGATATATTGGAGCTTCTTTCTGCTGATTTCGATATACAGGAGATGCAGAACAACATTGATATTCCTTCTGCAATTGCAGGCAAGAGGGATGTTTACGGGCTTTATAAAGGAGGCGAATACTGGTATCGTCTGAGCTACAAAGGGGAAGGGATACACGGAGTGCCTTCTGTACTGAAAAATCTTGACGTTACAATACTCCACGAGCTGATCTTCAAGCAAATATTGGATATAGATAGCGTTGAATATGAAATGGATGTTCAGAAATGCCTGAACCTCGTGAGAGAAAAAGAGTTTGCAGCAGCTTTTTTCCTTAATCCTACGAGGGTTGAGGATGTTGAAAATGTTGCGCTTGCATCATTACGCATGCCGCCCAAATCAACTTATTTTTTCCCTAAGCTTATGACCGGACTGGTTTTAAATATATTTAATAAATCTTTTTAAAATTTAAAGGAGGTTATCATGGCTGTAAGAGTAGCAATTAATGGTTTCGGCAGAATAGGAAGGAATTTTTTCAGGACAAGCAAAGGGTATAAGGACCTGGAGATCGTTGCGATAAACGACCTGACTGATGCTAAGACCCTCGCGCATCTCCTTAAGTATGATTCAGTGCACGGGATTTTCGATGCTGATGTTAAGGCTTCAAATGGAAATATTGTTGTTGATGGAAAAGAGATAAAGGTTTCTGCAGAGCGGTCTCCTGAGAAACTTCCATGGAAAGATCAGAATATTGATATTGTGATCGAATCTACCGGATTTTTCACCGATAGGGCAGGGGCCTCAAAGCATCTGGATGCAGGAGCAAAATGGGTGATAATTTCCGCACCTGCAAAAGAGCCTGATGCAACAGTCTGCATGGGCATTAATGAGGAAATTCTCGATCCTTCAAAACATAGGATAATATCTAATGCCTCATGTACTACAAACTGTCTTGCGCCGGTAGCAAAGGTCCTGCATAAGGAATTCGGAATTATAAGAGGCCTTATGACAACTGTTCATTCATATACAAATGACCAGAGGATACTCGATCTGCCGCATAGTGATTTAAGGAGAGCAAGGGCTGCTGCGCTTTCGATGATACCTTCGACAACAGGTGCTGCCAAAGCTATAGGCCTTGTTCTGCCTGAGCTGAAGGGGAAACTCGACGGCTTTGCAATGAGGGTCACAACTCCTAATGTCTCAGCAGTTGATCTTGTTGCTGAACTGAATAAGGATACTTCAGCAGAAGAGGTTAATGCTGCTTTAAAGAAATGGGCAGAAGGCCCGATGAAAGGCATTCTCCAGTATACAGAGGAAGAGCTCGTATCCATTGATTTTAACGGCAATCCGCATTCTTCGATTGTGGATGCTTCTTTAACCAAAGTTATGGAAAAACGCATGGTAAAGGTTATAGCCTGGTATGACAACGAATGGGGATACAGCTCAAGACTGAGGGATCTTATCCTTTACATTATCAAAAAACGGGGTTGATTGATGATCAAGAAAAACAATTCGAATTCTTTGGCCATAAAGGATGTCCTTAACAAGCTCTCTGTTGATGAACTCAACATAAAAGGCAAGAGAGTTTTTATCCGCGTTGACTTTAACGTACCTTTTGATGACAGCCTGAGAATAACCGATGACAGCAGGATACGGTCAGCGCTCCCCACGATTAATTACGCGATCGATGAAGGTGCCAGAGTTATTCTGGCATCTCATCTCGGAAGGCCGAAGGGAAAACCAGATCCGCGGTTCAGCCTTGCTCCTGTTGCAAAACGCCTGCAGAGGCTTCTCGATAAAGAGGTTGCCTTTGCACAGGACTGTGTTGGTATACAGGTTGAAGGCCTTGTTTCTAAGATGAAGGACGGGGACGTTCTTCTGCTTGAGAACCTTAGATACCATGCTGAAGAAGAAAAGAATGATGATGGGTTTGCCAAAAAACTAGCTGGCCTTGCAGACTTCTATATAAACGATGCATTTGGAGCAGCCCACAGAGCGCACGCCTCAACAGTAGGTATTCCAAAATATCTGCCTTCTGCTGCCGGTTTTCTTATGAAAAAGGAGATAGAATATTTAAAGGGCGTAGTTAATAATCCGGTCAGGCCTTTTGTGGCAATTCTCGGAGGCGCAAAAGTCTCCGGCAAGATCGGTGTGCTGGAACATCTCGAGACAAAGGTGGACAAGGTCCTTATCGGCGGCGGAATGGCGTTCACTTTTATAAAGGCTATGGGTTATGAGGTTGGAGATTCTCTTGTTGAAACAGAGATGTTCGAAACAGCCCAGAGGATAAGGAAAAAACTGAAGAGTGCCGGAGTAAAATTTTACCTCCCGGTTGATTGTGTCATTGCCCAGACCCTTGAGCCCGGCGCTGAGACAAAGATAGTCCCGACTCTTGAAATACCGAGGGGCTGGAAGGCCCTTGATATAGGGCCTGCAACTGTAAAGCTCTTTTCTGAAGCGCTTGCTAATGCAAAGACTATTCTCTGGAACGGGCCGATGGGAGTTTTTGAGATCGATGCTTTTTCAAGAGGCACATACTCTGTAGCACATTCGGTTGCTGACGCATATGCCCTGACAATAGTAGGCGGAGGAGATACGGATCTCGCTGTTCATAGAGCAGGTGTTTCAGACGCGCTTTCCTTTATCTCTACAGGCGGAGGCGCATCGCTTCAGTTGCTTGAAGGCAATGAACTTCCAGGCATTGCTGCGTTAACAGACAAAAAACCTGATAACGCCTGAGCTTACATTACCGGCTCTAAAAAAGCTTCGGCAACCTTATGCGGAAGTTTCTCGTTAAGAGGTGAAAGAATACCCCTTTTCATCTCAACAACCGATGGGTTTTTGCATTCAAATTCCTTTATCAGGAATGAGGCTGCAACTTCGGGTTTGATAACGTCTCCGCAGGTGAAGATATCCACGGCTGCATACGCATATTCCGGCCAAGTATGGATCGAAAGATGAGATTCAGCGATGACTACCATGCCGCTAATGCCGAAAGGATTAAATTCGTGGAAGGAAATATCTACGATCGTCGCCTTGGCCTCTTTTGCAGCAGAGACCATTGCGTTTTTGACCTTTTTAAGGTCCTTGAGAATCTCAGGATTACAGTCCCTCAATTCTACTAATAAATGGGTACCTAAAGCATGCAATCCTCTACCTCCATCCATTAATAAAATCAGAGGCCATTACTGCCTCTCTTAAGCTAGAAATATTACAGTAAAATAAAAATCATGTCAAGAGAAATGGACCCTTTTTATAAAAAAAGTTAAGGGATAACTTTATTTAACTGATATTCGACTATTCCTGATGCACCTGCTTTCTTCAGTTTTGGGATAAGATCGCATATTATTTTTTCATCCATAACCACATCAAGGTCATACCATCCCTGCTCAGACAAGGCAGATATCGTGGGCGAATGCATGGCAGGCAGAAGGCTGATTACACGCTTCAAATTCCCTTTCGAGACATTCATCTTGATGCCGACTTTTTCTTCAGCAGCAAGGGCGCCTTTTAAAAGCATCACTATATTTTCCATCTTCTGTTTTTTCCATCTGTCCTGCCAGGCTTTTTTGTTGGATATGAACCTTGTGCTTGATTCGAGTATGGTCTCGACTATTCTCAGGTTGTTTGCCCTGAGAGAATTGCCTGTCTCTGTCAGTTCAACTATTGCGTCTGCGAGGTGCGGAGGTTTGACCTCTGTGGCTCCCCATGAAAAATCTATTTCAGCTTTTATTTTGTTTTTTGCAAGATATCTTTTTGTAAATCCTACAAGTTCTGTGGCGATCCTTTTGCCATTGAGGTCTTTAATGCTCTTTATTTTTGAATTGTTCGGCACTGCAATGACCCATTTGACAGGTTTCAGCCCCTCCTTTGCATAATTCAGCTCCGCAACCTCCTGGACATCAGCGCCCTGCTCCATTATCCAGTCATGTCCTGTTAGGCCGCAATCAAGTATCCCGTTTTCAACATATCTGGCCATTTCCTGTGCCCTTATCAGCATGGATTCAATATGAGGGTCGTCAAATGATGGGTAATACGAACGGCTTGATACAGAAATATGATAGCCTGCTTTTCTGAAGAGTTTTAGAGTAGATTCCTGAAGGCTGCCTTTTGGCAGTCCGATCCTGAGAATTTTATTTCTTGATTTCATAAATATATATTCCTTCCGTAATTTTTGTTTGCTTATTTATTATATGCCCTTTTCTTCTGATCCTGATCGTATTACCGTGTGCCTCAAGGCCTTCAGAATCAGCAATTGTCTCAACAATCTTTGATATCCGCATAAAACCTTTTTTTGTAAAACCGATGAGGCTTGAACGCTTTAGAAAATCGTAAACCCCAAGTGGTGAGAAAAATCTGGCTGTCCCTCCTGTTGGGAGCGTGTGGTTTGGACCGGCAGAATAATCTCCTATCGCTTCAGGTGTCCAAGGCCCTAGAAAAATAGCACCTGCATTTTCTATCAATGGCAGAATATCCATAGGTTTTTCGGTCATTATCTCGAGATGTTCCGGAGCTATTCTGTTCGAAAACGAAACAGCATCAGCTAAATTTTTAGTGATAATTACTGCCCCGAAATTATCCAAGGATTTTTGGGCTATCTTTTTTCTTTTGAGCTTTGACAACTGTATTTTTATCTCATCTGATATCTTTTTGGCAAGGTCGGGAGAATCCGTAATAAGAACAGAAGAGGCCATTTCATCGTGTTCTGCCTGGCTTAACAGGTCTGCTGCTACAAACGAGGGATTTGCCGACTTATCAGCTATTATGAGAATTTCGCTCGGACCTGCGATCATATCAATATCAACCGAACCAAAGACCATTTTTTTTGCGGTCGCAACAAATATATTGCCTGGGCCAACTATCTTGTCAACCTTCTTAATGCTTTTTGTGCCGTATGCCATTGCCCCAACAGCCTGAGCTCCGCCGATGCTGTATACTTCTTTTACATCAAGCATCTTAACTGCTGCCATAACATAAGGGTTTGCCTGTCCTTCAGGAGACGGAACACAGATAGCGATATCTTTTACGCCTGCGACCTGTGCTGGAATAACATTCATTAATACAGTTGAAGGATAGGCGGCCTTCCCCCCCGGCACATAAACACCTACCCGCTTAAGAGGCCGTATGATCTGACCGAGTATTGTCTCCCCCTCTGTAAATGACCATGAATACTCTCTCTGTTTTTCATGAAATTTTCTTATCCTTGTTGCTGAAAGCTCAAGAGCTTTGAGCACTTTTTTATCAGCGCGGTTGGAAAGCCTGTTGATTTCTGAAGAACGCAGTTTGAGAGTGGCAGCATCTTTGTAGTCGAACCTGCGCGTGTATTTAAGCACAGCCTTGTCCCCGTTTTTCTTTATGTCTTCAAGAATTTTCTTTACGGTCTGTTCAACAGGATAATTATTCCCTGAATCTCTTGATCGGAGTTTCTTGAGGAATACTTCTGACTCTTTATTGTTTGTAATAATTCGCATTCTTTTAATTCTATCGGTTTGTTATCCATTATACAAGTTTTTAGAATGATGTTCAGCCTTTTGTCTTTGTTTATGGATATAAATTTATTCATCCGTGTCTAATGTACGGAGCGTAACAAAAGTCAGTTATATATCATGAAAATTTCTGAAAAAAATAGGCCCTCTGGCGAGGGCCTTATCCTGAGGGCTGGGGATCGGGGGTTGACCCTCAGGAATCCTATGCGAGATGGAGGGTTGAATACCCGCATAGGTTGGACTAAAAAATAATATTTCTTTTAATTATATATTTTAGTAATAAAGCAGTCTTTTTATCCCTCTCCGAAGTTGATGGATTATAATAGCACTAACTAAATAACATTTTCAATATTTATAATAATTTATTTGTTAATTATTAGTAACCCATTCTGAAAATATTGATTTTGATTTTTATAAGCTTTTTTCCCTTTTACCGACTCCTATGAGCATTATATAAGGCAGTGAATCTAAAGTCAAGAAATATGAACCTAAAAAAAGCAGTTAAACGAAAAAGTGAATAAAAACATGTCATTGCGAACACCCGAAGGGTGTG
>MHDW01000068.1:0-7605 GCA_001803645.1 Nitrospirae bacterium GWC2_42_7
GACACTTACAGCAGGTATAACCAAAGTACTGGCAATGACGGGACAGGCGACATACCGGGCATATGACTCGATAGACAACGCACCCGAGGAGAAGGCCAGAGGTATAACGATAGCCACAGCGCATGTTGAGTACGAGACAACGAACCGTCATTATGCACATGTAGACTGTCCCGGGCATGCTGACTACGTAAAGAACATGATAACCGGAGCAGCGCAGATGGACGGGGCGATCCTGGTAGTGAGCGCAGCAGACGGGCCGATGCCACAGACAAGAGAGCACATACTGCTTGCGAGGCAGGTAGGAGTGCCATACATAGTAGTATTCATGAATAAAACAGATATGGTAGATGACCCTGAGCTTTTGGATCTGGTAGAGCTTGAAGTAAGAGAGCTTCTTTCTAAATACCAGTTTCCCGGGGATAAGATACCGATAATAAAGGGAAGTGCATTAAAAATAGTAGAGAGCACAAGCACAGACCCAAATGCAGAAGAGTACAAATGCATCAAGGAGTTGATGGAAGCAGTAGACAGCTACATACCAACACCTGAGAGGCCGATAGACAAGCCATTTTTGATGCCTATAGAAGACGTATTCTCGATCTCCGGCCGTGGGACAGTAGTGACCGGCAGAGTAGAAAGAGGGATAGTCAAAGTAGGGGAAGAATTAGAGATAGTCGGCTTAGGGCCTACGAAGAAGACAGTAGCCACAGGAGTGGAGATGTTCAGGAAACTGCTGGATGAAGGCAGGGCCGGGGACAATGTAGGAGTACTCTTGAGGGGAACCGGAAAAGATGAGGTAGAGAGGGGCCAGGTATTGGCAAAGCCCGGCAGTATAACACCGCATACGAAATTCAAGACAGAAGTATATATATTGACAAAAGAAGAGGGAGGCAGACACACTCCGTTTTTCAAGGGGTACAGGCCTCAGTTTTATTTCAGGACAACAGATGTGACCGGAGTAGCGGAATTACCAGAAGGAGTGGAGATGGTGATGCCCGGTGACAACGTAAGCCTGAAGGTGGAACTGATATCGCCGATAGCCATGGAAAAGGAGTTAAGGTTTGCAATAAGAGAAGGCGGACGCACTGTTGGCGCAGGCGTCGTAACTGAGGTGATAGAATGAGAGACATATTTCTTTTCCAGTGTACTGAGTGCAAGAACAAGAATTATTCAACGATGAAGAACAAGAAGAACACAACAGATAAGCTGCAGAGGAAGAAATACTGCAGGACATGTCTGAAGCATACGCCGCACAAAGAGACAAAGGCATAATGAAAGCACGGAGCATAGAGCCGAGAGCAAAGGGTTTTAAAAGATTTCACTCTATGCTCTTTGCACTATGCTCTATGCTTAATATACGTAGGCCAGTAGCTCTAACGGCTAGAGCATCGGACTCCAAATCCGAGGGTTGGGGGTTCAAATCCCTCCTGGCCTGCCATTACGAAATGAGATATTAGAACTAAGAACTGAGAAATAAGAAGTTATAAGTGAACAATGAAAAGAAAGAACAGAATAAAAACAGCAGGTTCCGGATCAGATTTCGGGAGGACAGCTAATGATCGAAAGAATTAAGCAGTTTTTCAGGGAAGTTAAAGTCGAGGCAGGAAAGGTATCATATCCGAGCAAGGATGAGTTGATAGGCTCTACGTGGGTCGTAATAATCACGGTTTTTGTCGTATCAATTTTCCTCAGCCTTGTGGATCTGGGCCTCACAAAAATAGTGGAAACGGTATTAAGGTAGGGTTATGGGAAAAAACTGGTATGTAGTACACACTTATTCAGGTTTTGAGGAGAAGGTTAAGCTTTCTATCGAAGATAAGATAGTAAGTCATGGATTGCAGGAGAAGATAACAAATATTCTTATACCAACAGAGAAAGTCATAGAACTCAAGGGAGGCAAGAAGAAGGAGAGTGACAAGAAGTTCTATCCCGGCTATATTCTTGTCGAGATGGAACTTGATGATGAAACCTGGCATTTTGTGAAGGACACTCCGAAGGTAACGGGTTTTGTGGGCGGGAAAAGACCGGTCACAATTCCGCTGGAAGAGGTGGAGGTTATTTTACAGCAGGTCGAGAAAGGGCCTGTCTCTCAGGTCAAGACCCAATTCTCGAAAGGTGACAATGTCAGGATCATTGACGGGCCTTTCAGTAATTTCAACGGTTTTGTTGAAGATGTAGATTTTGACCATGGAAGGCTTCGCGTTATGGTGAGTATTTTCGGCAGGCAGACGCCTGTTGAACTCAATTTTTTTCAAGTGGAGAAAAATTGATATATATAGAGAAAACAAGGCAGGAGGAACAAGATGGCTAAGAAAGTAGTAACAGCCCAGATAAAACTCCAGATTTTGGCAGGGAAGGCAACACCTGCTCCGCCTGTGGGACCTGCGTTAGGTCCGCATGGTGTGAATATTATGGAGTTTTGTAAGGCATTTAATGCACAAACACAGGCGATGGGAGATACAATAATACCGATTGTGATGACTGTTTATACCGACAGAACATTCACTTTTATTACCAAGACCCCGCCGGCTTCAGATCTTTTAAAGAAGGCTGCCGGTATAATAAAAGGATCAGGCACTCCTAACAAGGACAAGGTCGGAAAAGTCACATCAGCACAGGTGAAGGAAATAGCACAAACAAAGCTTCCAGACCTTAACGCACTTTCCATTGATACAGCGGCAAAAATTATCGCAGGTACCGCAAGGAGCATGGGCGTTGAGGTAGTGGATTAAACGGAGAGAAAAATGGGCAAGAAGATAGTCACAGCAACAGAGAAAATAGAAAAGGGAAAGGAATATTCCATCGAAGAAGCTGTAAACAAAGTCAAGGAATCTGTGTTCGTAAAATTTGATGAAACAGTGGATCTTGCACTTAATCTCGGAGTTGACCCTAAAAAATCAGAACAGATGGTAAGAGGTACAGCAGTTCTGCCTTATGGTACCGGCAAGAACGTCAGGGTCCTGGTTTTTGCCAAGGGTGAAAAAGAAAAAGAGGCAATTGATGCAGGAGCTGATTTTACAGGAGCTGAAGATATGGTCGAGAAGATCACCAAAGGATGGCTTGATTTTGATAAGGTTGTTGCCACTCCTGATGTTATGGGCGTTGTAGGAAAACTCGGAAAGATCCTTGGACCAAGAGGGCTTATGCCTAATCCCAAGCTCGGTACTGTTACATTTGAGGTCGCAAAGGCTGTTAAGGAAATAAAGGCCGGAAAGGTTGAATACAGGACTGAAAAAGCAGGGGTAATACATGTCCCGATCGGAAAGGTTTCTTTTGAGCCAAATAAACTTGTAGATAATGCGAGAATGATAATTGAATCTGTGATCAAGGCAAAGCCGGCTACAAGCAAAGGGAAATATATTAAAAAAATACATATATCGTCTACTATGGGACCGAGCGTAAGAGTGGATATCGGTTCAGTGTCAGCAAAGTAGGGTTTGAACTGCGGGCTTTAGTGCCTGCAGATTATTTTATATAGTCAGAGACAGCAGGAACAACGGAGTTAAGAGTTTATTGAGTCTATCGAGTTTATGGTGTTCATTGAGTTTGTTTTAACTCAAAAAACACAAAGAACTCAAAGAACACAATGAACTTAAGTTTATTGAGTCTATCGAGTTTATGGTGTTCATTGAGTTTGTTTTAACTCAATAAACTCAAAGAACTCAAGAAACACAATGAACTTAATGAACTAAGTTGTTTAATCGGATGGCCGGCCTGCCGAGGCTAACAAGAAAGTAAGAGGTAAGAAGTGAGAAGTAAGAATTTGAAAAAGATGATGAACTTATTTTTCTCATTTCATATTTCCTATTTCCCAATTTCTGGTGCCAGGTTCTCTGGGAAAGGAGGTAGAAGCTGAAAAAGGAAGACAAGGGACGGTTGATAGCCGACCTAAAAGACAAGTTTTCTCGAGCTAAGACAGTGGTTCTGACAGACTATAAAGGGATGACAGTCGCTGAGCTTACAAACCTACGGGGGCTGCTAAGGCGGTCTTCTTCTGAGTACAGCGTGGTGAAGAATACGCTCGCTAAGATCGCAGCTAAAGATACGGGTGTTTCATCAGCAACCGAACTTTTTACAGGTCCTGTAGGTATGGCAATTGGCTATGACGATCCTGTTTTGGTCGTTAAAAGAGTACTTGAATTCACGAAGACCAATGAAAAGCTGAAGGTTACAGGCGCTGTCGTGGAAGGAAAACTCTGCGGGCTGCAGGAAGTAAAAGAGATTGCATCATTGCCGGGCAGAGAGGTTCTTCTGGCAATATTAGCAGGAGCAATGCAGGCGCCTGCAACTAAAATGGCACAGACGCTTTCAGCAACTGTAAGCAGCTTTGCTTATGCGATGGAAGCATTAAAAAACAAAAAAACAATGAGTGAACAGGGAATAGTGGACAGCCACTAAATACTTATCACTAATAACTTTTCACTAAATTTAAAGGAGGACAGATAATGTCAGTAACAAAGGAACAGATTTTTGAATTTATCGACAACATGACAATCCTTGATATGTCAAAGTTTATAAAGGAATTTGAAGAGAGATATGGTGTTACAGCAGCAGCTCCTGTTGCCGTGGCAGCAGCTCCAGGCGCAGCAGCAGCCCCTGCTGCAGAAGAAAAGACCAGTTTTGACGTGATAATCACTGCTGCGGGTGATAAAAAGATACAGGTGATCAAGGTCGTCAGGGAGCTTACAGCCCTTGGATTAAAAGAGGCTAAAGATCTTGTTGACGGCGCTCCGCAGCCTGTAAAAACAGGCGTATCAAAAGAAGAAGCAGATTCAATGAAGGCGAAGCTTGAGGAGCAGGGAGCAAAAGTCGAGATAAAATAAGCAAAAAAATATAGGTTGAGGTTGAGGTTGAGGAGTTGTTTAACCTTAGCCTTAGCCTTAACCTATTATTTAGAAGGAGACATATGGTAAGGGTTCTTAGAAAAAGGATGGATTTCGGGAAGGTTCCTCAATTTCTGGAAATACCAAATTTAATAGAGATACAAAAGAGGTCTTTTGACAGATTTCTGCAGAAAGATGTCACTGTTGCCAAGCGGGCAGATACAGGCCTTCAGTCAGCCTTCAGGAGCGTTTTTCCTGTAACTGACTATAATGAAACTGCTGCTATTGATTTCATAGGATACAATATCGGAGAGCCGAAATATACTATCAGGGAATGTCTGCAGAAAGGCATAACCTATGCAGCTCCTCTTAAGATCAATGTAAAGTTGAACCAGTTCGAGACAGATGAGGCCGGCAAAAAGAAACTTAAGGAATCAAGGGAGCAGGAAGTATATATAGGTGAAATGCCTTTGATGACCGATACAGGCACGTTCGTTGTTAATGGCACAGAACGTGTTGTTGTAAGTCAACTCCATCGTTCCCCGGGCGTATTTTTCAATCATGACAAGGGTAAGACACATGCAAGCGGCAGGCTGCTTTATTTTGCGAGGGTCATCCCATCACGCGGTTCCTGGCTGGACTTTGAATTTGATGCAAAAGATATTCTGTATGTAAGGATAGACAGAAGAAAGAAGCTCCCTGCAACCATAGTCCTGAAGGCACTCGGATATTCGAACGAAGACCTTTTGAAGACATTTTACCCGGTAGAGACAATAAACATAAAAGGTAATACATTTTCGAGGGTTGTCAGCGAAATTCTTGTAGGGATCAAAGCCATTAATAATATTATAGCGCCTAACACAAAAGAGGTGATCGTAAAAGAAGGGGGCAAGATAACAAAGGGCGCTTTGAAAAAGATGGAAGCCTCCGGCCTCCAGACGATTCCCATATCAAAAGAAGAGATACTGGGAAGGATCACACTAAAGGACATTGTTGACCCTTCAACCGGAGAGGTGATCCGCGAAGGCAATGAAATGATAACAGAAGAGGCTTTGACCAAGATAATATCTCTGAAAATAGATAAATTAAGCCTCCTGTTCATAGACAACGTGCATTTTCTGTCTTCTCTCAGGGATACGCTTCTGACAGACAAGGTGACTACTCAGGATGAAGCGCTTATCGAAGTTTATAAAAAACTCAGGCCCGGAGAGCCGCCGACGGCGAACGCTTCGAGAGACCTGTTTAACGGCCTGTTCTTTGACCCTAAGAGATATGACCTTTCTCCTGTTGGAAGGCTGAAGCTTAACAAGCGTCTGGGTCTTGATATCCCGCTTGAGACAAAAGTGCTTACGGACAAGGATATTGTTGAAATAGTCAGATATATCCTGAGCCTCAGGACCGGCAAGGGAGAGGTTGATGATATCGACCACCTTGGAAACAGGAGGATAAGAGGTGTCGGGGAACTTCTTGAGAACCAGTTCAGGATAGGGTTGGTAAGGATGGAGCGTGCTGTCAAGGAAAAGATGACACTCACAGAACTTGAAACAGCAATGCCTCATGATCTTATCAATTCAAAACCTGTTATGGCAGCTGTAAAAGAATTCTTCGGCTCAAGCCAGTTAAGCCAGTTTATGGACCAGACAAATCCATTATCAGAGATCACGCATAAGAGAAGGCTTTCCGCACTCGGCCCCGGCGGTCTGACCAGAGAAAGGGCAGGGTTTGAAGTTCGTGACGTTCATCCGACCCACTATGGCAGGATATGCCCTATAGAAACACCTGAAGGGCCTAATATCGGGCTTATAACATCGTTAGCCTCTTATGCGAGGGTCAATGATTATGGCTTTATTGAAGTGCCTTACAGAAGAGTTACAAACGGAAAAGTTACAGAAGAAGTAGAGTATTTTTCGGCCATAGAGGGCGAAAAATTCATAATTGCTGAGGCCACTTCACCTATGGACAAGCAAGGACATCTTGTGGGTGACGCGATATCAGCAAGAGAAGGCGGTGACTTCCGGATGGTCACCCCGCAGGAAGTTCAATATATGGACGTGTCACCCAAACAGGTTGTCGGAATATCTGCTGCTTTGATCCCTTTTCTTGAAAATGATGATGCTAACAGGGCCTTGATGGGTTCGAACATGCAGAGACAGGCTGTGCCGCTCCTGCACCCTGAAGCCCCTGTTGTAGGCACAGGTATGGAGTTCGTGGCAGCAAGAGATTCAGGCGCACTTGTTCTTGCTAAACGTCCCGGCAAAGTAGAAAGCGTTGATGCTTCAAGGATCGTTGTCAGGGTTTCAGGCAATGAAGGCGGCGTTGACATATACACTTTAATTAAGTTTCAGAGATCCAATCAGGCGACATGTATTAACCAGAGGCCTATCGTAAATATCGGCGACAGCGTAAAGAAAAACGATGTTATCGCTGACGGGTATTCGACCGACATGGGAGAGTTAGCTCTTGGCAAGAACATACTTGTTGCCTTTATGCCATGGGGTGGATACAACTTTGAAGACGCTATACTCCTCAGCGAAAGGCTTGTTAAGGAAGATGTCTATACGTCAATACATATTGAAGAATTTGAACTGGAAGCCAGAGAGACCAAACTCGGGCCTGAAGAGATCACAAGAGACATACCGAATGTCGGCGAAGAGGCGCTTAAAGACCTTGATGAGAGCGGAATAATTGTGACAGGAGCAGAGATAAAGCCGGGAGATATACTGGTGGGCAAAGTGACTCCGAAAGGAGAAACCCAGCTTACACCGGAGGAAAAACTTCTAAG
>MHDW01000068.1:7623-8860 GCA_001803645.1 Nitrospirae bacterium GWC2_42_7
TGCCTCCGGGAATAGAAGGCACTGTTGTTGATGTGAGGATATTCTCGAGAAAAGGTATAGCAAAGGATGCAAGAGCAAAGAGTATTGAAGATGAAGATATTCAAAGTATGCAGAGGGACATTGAGGAAGAAGTAAAAATAGTAAAGGAAAACAAATTCACAGAGATCAGGGAACTTCTGACAGGTCAGCGTCCTATTGAGGAGATAAAGCATTACAGGACAAAAGAGGTAATCTGTCCGAAGAAGAAGACTATTACTGAAAAACATCTCGAGGATGTGAAGGATGAGCATTTAGTAAAAGTAAAAGTGGAAGATCTCGATATTCAGGCAAAGATCGAATCTGTAAATAACGAAGCCAATCAGTATGTGCGTTATCTTGAGTCAAAGTATGATGAAAAGGTTGAGAGGCTGAGAAAAGGCGATGAACTTCCTCCTGGCGTAATTAAGCTGGTGAAGGTTTATATTGCCATGAAGAGAAAGGTCCAGATAGGAGACAAGATGGCCGGCCGGCATGGCAATAAGGGAGTTGTAGCTATGGTAATGCCGGAAGAAGACATGCCGTATCTGCCTGACGGCACACCTGTTGATGTTGTGCTGAACCCGCTTGGTGTTCCATCCCGTATGAATGTCGGGCAGATATTGGAGACCCATCTTGGCTGGGCGGCCCGTACGCTAGGGATAAATGTTGCTACCCCGGTATTTGAGGGAGCTAGAGAAGGCGAGATAAAGGACCTGCTTAAAAAGGCCGGACTTCCCATAACAGGGCAGATACAGCTGTTTGACGGTAAGACAGGAGAGCCTTTCAAGCGCCCTGTTACAGTTGGACAGATGTATATGCTGAAGCTCCATCACCTTGTTGATGACAAGATACACGCAAGGTCTATCGGGCCATACTCACTTGTTACACAGCAGCCACTCGGCGGTAAGGCCCAGTTCGGCGGACAGAGGCTCGGAGAAATGGAAGTCTGGGCTCTTGAAGCCTATGGAGCAGCATACACACTTCAGGAATTTTTGACAGTTAAAAGCGATGATGTTACCGGAAGGGCAAGGATGTATGAGGCTATTGTAAAAGGCGATGCCACTTTGGAACCCGGCGTGCCTGAGTCTTTCCATGTTTTAATAAAAGAACTTCAGAGTCTCGGCCTTGATGTTGAGCTTCTGGAAAAAAAGAAGAAGGGGGAATAGATGGCAGAAGACATTTACGCCATTTTTCAAAAACCAAAAAATCCTACGGATTT
>MHDW01000068.1:8917-11002 GCA_001803645.1 Nitrospirae bacterium GWC2_42_7
AGAAGTGAAGAAACCTGAGACCATTAATTACCGTACTTTTAAGCCGGAGAGAGACGGCCTTTTCTGCTCCAAGATATTTGGTCCGGTCAAGGACTGGGAATGCATATGCGGCAAGTACAAGAGAATGAAACACAGAGGAATAGTCTGTGACAAATGCGGAGTTGAGGTCATACAATCAAAGGTCCGGAGAGAAAGACTCGGACATATAGAACTTGCGACTCCTGTGGCGCATATCTGGTTCCTTAAAGGTGTGCCGAGCCGTATAGGAACACTGCTTGATATGACGATGAGGAATCTCGAGAAGGTGCTGTATTTCGAGAGTTATATCGTAACAGACCCCGGCGAGACCCCCCTTAAATTCAAAGAGCTTTTAGGCGAGGAAGAATATAGAAAAAAGAATGCTGAATTCGGAGGAAAATTCAAGGTAGGCATGGGTGCTGAGGCGATAAGAGAGATCCTCAGAACAGTTGAACTTGAACCGCTGAGCGTCGAGATCAAGGGAAAGATAAAAGAGGCGACCTCTATAGGCGTAAAAAAGAAGCTGACAAAAAGGCTGAAGGTTGTTGAGGCGTTCAGAAAATCAGAAAACAAGCCTGAATGGCTTATTATGGATGTTATCCCTGTACTGCCTCCTGATCTCAGGCCATTGGTCCCGCTTGAAGGCGGACGTTTTGCGACCTCTGATCTTAATGACCTGTACAGACGTGTAATAAACAGGAATAACAGGCTCAAAAGGCTGGTGGAACTAAAGGCGCCGAGCGTAATTATCAAGAACGAAAAGAGGATGCTTCAGGAAGCTGTTGATGCACTCTTTGATAACGGCCGTAGAAGCAAGGTATTAAAGACAGCGACAAAAAGACCTTTGAAGTCTTTGAGCGACATGATAAAGGGCAAGCAGGGACGTTTCAGACAGAACCTGCTCGGCAAGAGAGTTGATTACTCAGGCAGATCAGTTATCGTTGTAGGGCCTGAACTCAAACTCCATCAGTGCGGACTGCCCAAGAGGATGGCGCTCGAACTCTTCAAACCTTTCATATTCAACAAACTTGAAGAAAAGGGCTATGCCACCACAATAAAGTCTGCCAAGAAGCTGGTTGAAAAAGAATCAGCTGAAGTATGGGATGCTCTTGAAGAAGTAATAAGAGAGACGCCTGTGCTTCTTAACAGGGCGCCTACCCTCCACAGACTAGGCATTCAGGCTTTTGACCCAATCCTGGTAGAGGGCAAAGCAATTAAACTTCACCCTCTGGTATGTACTGCATTCAATGCTGACTTTGACGGTGACCAGATGGCTGTTCATGTTCCGTTGTCGATTGAAGCACAGATAGAGGCAAGGGTACTGATGATGTCTGTCAATAATGTGCTTTCTCCTGCAAACGGCAAGCCGATCCTTGTTCCGACACAGGATATGGTTCTGGGCATCTATTATCTGATGAAGGAGAGAAAAGGAGCGCTGGGCGAGGGGCGGGTATTTGCTGATCCTCAGGATGTAAGGATGGCATATGATGCCGGACATTTAAGCGAGCATGCGCATATCAAAGTAAGAATGAATGGCGGATTTGTAGAGACTACTACAGGCAGAATTCTCTTCAGCGAGATCGCGCCTGAAGAGATATCTTTCGAAATGATCAATAAAGACATGACAAAGAAAGAACTCTCTAAGATAATCGAATTCTCCTACAAGAAGGCCGGCAAGCGTGCGACCGTAGTATTTCTGGATAACCTTGAGAGGCTGGGTTTTCATTACGCCACAAATTCAGGGATCTCGATATGTATGGCAGACATGCATATTCCAAAAAAGAAGGCGGAGTTGATACATAAGGCTGAGCAGGAGGTTATGGAAGTCCAGAAACAGTATGCTGACGGGCTTATTACACAGGGCGAACGTTACAACAAGGTAATAGATATCTGGGCCAATGTTACTGAGCGCATTGCCGATGAAATGATGAAAGAACTCGGTGCTGAGGAAGGCGAGGTGTTTAATGAGGAAGCACTCAGGGAAAAAAGGTCTTTTAACAGCATTTTCATGATGGCTGATTCGGGTGCAAGGGGAAGCGCTGCGCAGATAAGACAGCTTGCAGGTAT
>MHDW01000069.1 GCA_001803645.1 Nitrospirae bacterium GWC2_42_7
TAGTAATTTCGTAAAGAATGACATAATAATCGTCATTTTAGTAAGATAAACTGATTTACAAAGGAGAAATTATGTTTCATGCTACAACAATTTTATGTGTAAGACGGGATGGCAAGGTTGCCATAGGCGGTGACGGTCAGGTTACTATAGGGAATACGGTTTTAAAGCATAATGCAAAAAAAATAAGGAAAATGTATGGTGATAAAGTAATAGCAGGTTTTTCAGGTGCAACTGCTGATGCATTTACTTTGTTCGAAAAGTTCGAGGGAAAACTAGAAGCTTATCGCGGAAACATTACCAGGGCCTCAGTTGAACTTGCAAAGGACTGGAGAACAGACAAGATATTAAGGAGGCTTGAAGCGCTTCTGATAATCGCTGACAAGGAGCATATCCTAATAATCTCAGGCAACGGAGATGTTATTGAACCTGAAGAAGGCATTGCCGCGATAGGCTCAGGCGGTCCGTTTGCCCTTTCTGCTGCCAAGGCTTTATTTGAAAATACGGAACTCGACGCCAAAGCGATAACAGAGAAGGCAATGCATATAGCTGCCAGTATCTGCATTTATACGAACACGAATATCAGCATAGAGGAGTTGTTGTAACATGGATAATCTCACACCCAGAAAGATCGTAGAAGAACTCGATAAATATATTATCGGCCAGAATAATGCAAAAAAAGCTGTAGCTATTGCCCTCAGAAACAGATGGAGAAGACAGAAGCTTTCTCCTGATCTGAAGGATGAAGTGCTTCCGAAGAATATCATTATGATAGGCCCTACAGGAGTAGGAAAGACCGAGATCGCCCGGCGTCTCTCAAAGCTGGCAGGAGCGCCTTTTCTGAAGATCGAGGCCTCGAAATTCACAGAGATAGGTTATGTTGGAAGGGATGTTGAGTCGATGATAAGGGACCTTACCGAGATATCTGTAAATATGGTCAAAAATGAGCATCTCGAAAAGATCGGTGAAAAGGCCAAATCCCTTGCTGAAGAAAGATTGCTGGATATACTTCTGCCTCAACCAAGAGCCTTGAGAGGGCAGGAGAACGAAGAACTTGAAAGAGAAAAGAATAAAGAGACAAGGGATAGGCTGAAGGAGCAGTTGAGGAGCGGGAAACTTGATGCCAGATACGTGGATATTGAGGTGAAAGAAAAATCTATGCCTTTTGGCGTGATCTCGAATGTAGGCCTTGAAGAGATAGAGATGAACCTGAAATCAATGCTCGGCAGTATGCTTCCTGAAAAATCAAAAAGAAAAAAGGTGAAGATACCCGAGGCTTTGGTTCTGCTCGAACAGGAGGAGTCAAATAAGCTGATTGATCTGGACAAGATCACACAGGAAGCTGTTGAAAGGGTCGAGCAGGCAGGCATAGTTTTCCTTGATGAGATAGACAAGATCGCAAGCAAGGGGCAGGGGCATGGCCCTGATGTTTCAAGGGAGGGAGTACAACGTGATCTCCTGCCTATTGTCGAAGGCTCTACAGTTACCACAAAGTATGGTCCTGTAAAAACCGAGCATATACTTTTTATTGCCGCAGGTGCTTTTCACATGACAAAGCCTTCCGACCTTATACCTGAACTTCAGGGAAGATTTCCGATAAGGGTGGAACTTGATGCCCTCGGAAAAGATGATTTCAAAAGAATTCTCACAGAGCCTCATAATGCGCTCATCAAACAGTATATAGCGCTGATGGAAACAGAAGAGGTCAGCCTTAATTTTTCAGACGATTCCATTGATGAGATCTCGGGGATAGCAGCAGAGGTGAATGAAAAGACCGAGAATATAGGAGCAAGGAGACTGCATACGATACTCGAGAAAATGCTTGAGGATATTTCATTCAACGCTCCTGAAAGAAAGAATACAGTTCTGAATATTGATGGAGTATATGTAAGGGAAAAATTAAGCGATATTGCCAGGGACGAGGATCTTAGCAGATATATACTCTGAGCTAAAAGTGAAGTGTGAGGAGTAAGGAGTGAAAAAGAGAAAACAGATTGTAATAGCAAGAATATTGATTTTATTGCTATTTCTTGTTCTCTCTGCATGCAGTACTTCAAAAGTTGCAAGATATCCCGAATTGGACCGACCTGATCTGCCTTCGAGCGGGTATGCAGTAGCATCATGGTATGGAAAAGATTTCCACGGTAAACAAACATCTTCAGGCGAAATATACAATATGTATTCGAACACATGCGCGCATAAAGAGTATCCTTTCGGCACAAAGCTGAAAGTAACGCATACTACCAACAACAAAGCTGTAACGTGCACTGTTAATGACAGAGGACCTTTTATTGAGGGGAGGGATATCGACCTTTCATATGCAGCGGCCAAAGATATCGGGCTTATCGGCCCCGGAGTATCCACTGTGCTCCTTGAGGTGGAGGGAAGGGATAACAAATATATCAGAAGGATCAAAGTTCAGTCAGATGAAAAAACAGGCCCTTTTACGATTCAAATAGGCTCATTTACCGAAGGAGCAAATGCCGTCAGGCTTAAGGCCGGACTTGACCTGAAATACAATAATTCATATATTCAGGAAGTTGAGATAAACGGAGCAAAATACTTCAGGGTCAGAATAGGCAACTATGAAGATTTTAACAGCGCACTTACAATTGCAGAAGAGCTTGGGCAGGTAGGTTACGAGTCAATAATAATGAAGGCGGAAGTGAAGATTTAAGAGGCTCTTTTTCTGTTGAGCGGCTAAGAGATCAAAAATGCTTGAAATTCTCTCTTTAAAAAGCTCGATTAGTGCAGATTCCCCCTTAAGAAAGGGAGAATTAACTAACAGTATCCTTTCTATTAACGGGGAATTAGCATCCCGAGGCGAAACAGAGCAATTTAGATAAATTATTAGAGAAAATCTAGGAGAATATTATGCCGAAGATAACGATCAATGATTTTTTGAAGAAGAAGACTGAACACAAAAAGATAACAATGCTCACAGCATATGACTATCCGTTTGCGAGGATTGTTGATGAAGCAGGAATTGACGGGATCCTTGTGGGCGATTCGCTCGGCATGGTTGTTCAGGGGCTTGAAAACACGCTGCCTGTAACGATGGATGAGATGATCTATCACACAAAGATGGTTGCGCGTGCTGTACAGAATGCGCTTATTATCGGTGATATGCCATTCATGTCTTATCAGACAGGTGTTGATGATGCTGTGAGAAATGCAGGCAGGTTCCTGAAAGAGGCCGGAGCTGCTGCAGTAAAACTTGAAGGCGGCGCTGAAGTGGCTGAACAGATAAAGGCCATGTCAAAGTCAGATATTCCTGTCATGGCCCATATAGGGCTTACTCCACAGTCGATCCACAGGATGGGTGGCTACAAAGTACAAGGCAAGACAGAGAAGGCTGCTAAAAAGCTGATAGAAGAGGCGCATATTGTTGAGGATGCCGGTGCTTTTTCGCTTTTACTGGAAGCTATCCCTATGGACCTTGCCGGAAAGATAACTAAAGAGCTTTCGATCCCTACAATAGGAATAGGGGCAGGCCCGTATTGTGACGGACAGGTGCTTGTGCTCCATGATGTTATCGGACTCTTCGAAAGGTTTGTACCTAAGTTCGTTAAGCAGTACGCAAATTTAAAGGAAGAAGCTTTTAAAGCAATAAAGCAGTACAGAGAAGATGTTGAGAATAAAAAATTCCCTTCTAAAGAACAGAGTTTCAAGTAAGATATACAAGCTGAACCCCAACAAAATTTTGTTATTGTATTGCTAAACAGCATACTGTTATAATCCTTCCAAAATACCCTGTTTCAATCACTTTAAATAATTGGTCTTTAAAGTCGAAATATGGTTGATCAAAAATGAGAGTAAGCTTAAGTGTAAAGATATTGGTCGTTTTATTTGTCAGCGTTGCTATTGTCATGACCGCTGTTATATATCTTACTGTTACCCATCAGACCGAAGAAATGCTGAAAGAGGTGACTGCAAATAGTGAAGAGACCGCCTCAACCATTTATGCCGGCATAAAATATCCGATGTCTGTTGGAGACAGCGGAGCAGTAGAAAAGCAATTATTAGAAATAAAAGACCGCCTGAAGAACATAGAGGTCTTTATCTGCGATACAAACAAAAAAATAGTCTTTTCGACCCATCTCGAGAGCATAAAAAAGGATCTGGACAACTTTATTTTAAACAAAAACATTCTGGACGAACTGAGCTATTATCTTAAGAGCGGTGAACTTCCTGAGAAGACATTCGAAGAACAGATCGGGCAGAAAAAATATCTGGTACACATACATACTGTACAGAACCAGGAAGAATGTTTCAGGTGTCATGGACCGCAGAAAAAGGTTCTTGGAGCCATACTTTTAAGAAAGTCGGCTGATAAGAATTATGCTGCCATAGCAACACTAAAAAACAATAACATGTTTGTAAGCATTCTGGGAATATTTGCAGTTATACTTATCTCACATACTTTGATGGTAAGAGTTATCAGCAGGCCGGTCAAGAGGCTTGCAGCTGACATCAGGGAACTTCCGATGAGAATTTCTGATGGAAGCTATTCTGTTATGACTGATGTTGACCGGACGGATGAGGTAGGCGACATGCAGAATTCTTTTAATCATATGGCTTCGGAACTGAACGAAAAGACAAAGGCCCTCGAAAGATCAAACATAAAGATAGTAAAGGCGAACAAGGAACTGGAGGCTTTTGCCTATTCTGTTTCGCATGACCTGAGAGCGCCCTTGAGAAATATTGATGGTTTCTCGAAAATACTCCTTGATGAATTCTCGCAACAGCTTGATGAAAAAGCTGTTCATTATCTGAGGAGGGTGAGAAACGGTACAGCACAAATGTCCTTATTGATAGACGACATGCTTGCTTTTTCGAAAATTGGAAGAACAGAATTGCATTTGACCCCTGTGAATTGCGGGAATATTGTAAACAGCATTATAGAATATTATTCGAAAGAGATAGAAGATAGAAACATATCGATAGAGATAGGGGAACTTCCTGTTGTCAGGTGTGACACTATAATGATGCAGAGCCTTTTTTCAAATCTGGTAGCAAATGCCCTGAAATTCACCAGAAACACCGATAATCCCAGGATCACTATAGGATATGATGAAAATATAGAAGCGATATACATAAAAGATAATGGAGTAGGTTTTGATATGGAATATCATGATAAAATATTTCAGGTTTTTCAGAGGCTTCATCTGCCTGAAGAGTATGACGGAACCGGCATAGGGCTTGCGATCGTCAAAAGGGTTGTGGAACGTCACAAAGGCAGTGTGTGGGCAGAGTCAGAATTAAAAAAAGGAACTACATTTTTTATAAAATTACCTGTATACAAGGAGGGATAGAAATATCTATGTTCAACAAATTCATTAATATTCTGCTGGTTGAGGATAATCCTGACGACGTGGAGCTTACGATGCATGCTCTAAAAAAGAGCAATATTGCAAATCCAATCGAAGTTGTAAGAGACGGGCAGGAGGCGATTGATTATCTTTTTTACAAGGGTAAGTATCTTAATTCAAAACATTCTTTGCCGAATCTTATATTGCTTGACCTTAAACTTCCCAAGGTGAACGGCATAGAGATCCTTCACAAGATAAAGAATGACAGGAAATTGAAGCTTATACCTGTTGTAGTCCTGACATCTTCAAAGGAAGAAAATGATATCATGAAAAGTTATGATCTGGGCGTCAACAGTTATATCAGGAAGCCGGTTGATTTTGATCAGTTTGTTGAGACAGTAAAACAGATAGGCTTTTATTGGCTGCTGATCAACGAAAGGCCTCAAGTTTAGCAATACATGGATGATGATAAGGAAATAAGGGTTTTTTTCCTTGAAGATAATGCTGATGATGTAGAGCTGGAGCTTTACGAACTTCAGAAGGCAGGGTTTAGAGTAAGCTATGAGATTGCAAGAAACCGCCAGGAGTTTCAGCAAAAACTGACAAGTTTTCCTATGGATATCATGCTTGCAGATTATTCCCTCCCGGATATTACAGGACACGAGGCAATTTCCATATGTAAGGACAAAGGCATTGATGTGCCCGTAATTCTTATTACAGGTGAAGGTAATGAGATGATGGCTGTGGACAGCCTCAGACTTGGTGCTATTGACTATATTATCAAGAAAAATATTGCCGGTCTTCCGGCAAGGGTCAAGAGAGCGCTTGAGATCTGGTCTGACCACAAGGCAAAGGAGCAGGCAGAGGAAGAGGGCAGAAGACTGCAGCAGCTTCTTTTCGAGAACCAGAAGATGGATGCGATCGGCAGGCTTGCAGGAGGCATTGCTCATGATTTCAATAATATCCTGACAGGCATAGTAGGTTTTTCAGAATTAGGCCTTGAAGATATTGAAGAAGGATCGCCTGCAAGAGAAAAACTTCTGTCAATAATGACTCTGTCAATGAGAGGCGCTGACCTGGTAAAACAGCTGCTTATTTTCAGCAGGAAAATGCCTGTGGAATTAAAAGTTCTGGACTTTAATTCTTTTATAATCGAAACAATGCAGTTTTTAAAGCGGT